>NZ_JBSGZJ010000240.1:0-10628 GCF_053610925.1 Streptomyces sp. NPDC054847
GCCACCAACCTCGTGCGCGCACAGTCGCGCGGCAACCGGCGTTACAAGGCGGCCGCCGCCGCGGCCGCCCACGCCACGGGCGCCGGGCAAGAGGCGGCGGTGGCCGATCACGCCGAGGAAGTCGCCGGCCGCCTGGACGACCGTCACCGCCTGGCCGCCACCGCGAGCGCACTCGCCGAACTGCGGCGCACCGAACGGGAAGTGCTGAGCCTGTGCCTGTGGCAGGGCCTGGACTACGCCACCGCGGCACAGGTCCTCGGCGTCCCGGTGGGCACGGTGCGCTCCCGGCTCTCCCGGGCCCGCAAGAAGCTGCGGAAACTCGCCGACGCACAACTCCCCGACGCCTTTCGGGAACCCCGGCCGGTGAATCGACAGACAAGAGGGGACCGCACGATCGCGGCCCGGCCCGCACAGGAAGGAACCCGGTGAACATGCGTCAGTCCCGTCCGAGTCACTCCCGCCTCACGCCTGATGAATGGCTCGAGAGCGAGCACCTGCTCTCCCCCGAGGAAGCCGACCTCCCCGCGGGCCGCCATGCCTTTCACAAGGAAGCTCTCATGACCTTCATCCAGCAGGACGCCCGATCCACGACCGCCACCTCCGCCGCTCCCCCGTCCACGGCGCCGGTGCGCCGCAGGCTTCTGCGCCCTCTGATCGTTCTTCCCGTCGCCGCGTGCTCGCTGGCCCTCGTGGCCGCTGGCGTCCTCACCTTCACCGCAGGCGGCGAGGCCGGCGACGGATCGGCCGCCGGGCCGGCGCTCACCGCCACGGTCGGTGCGGGCACGAGCGCGGGCGTCCCGCAGCTCCTGGACCGGATCTCCCTCGCCTCCGCCGAGAGCCCGCAGGTCGAGGTCCGGGCGGGCCAGTACGTGTACGTCGAGAGCAAGGTCGCCACCACCTACGAGAAGACGGTCGGCGACAAGACGACTCTCGCCAGCGACGGGATCCACCGCCGCCAGGTGTGGAACTCCACCGACGGCACCAAGGGCTGGCTGATCGACCCGGCCGTCTCCCCGCCCGGCGGCGAGAAGCTCGACCGGACCAACGAGAACGGCGAGAGCGAACCGGCCCGCCTCAACGCGCCCACCTACGACTACCTCGCAACCCTGCCCACCGACCCCGACACTCTCCTGGCGAAGATCTACAAGGAGACCAAGGGCATGGGCAACAGCCCCGACCAGCAGGCCTTCACCACCATCGGCGACCTGCTGCACGAGTCGCTGCCGCCCGCCGAGCTGAACACCGCCCTGTACAAGGCAGCCGCCAAGATCCCCGGCGTCGTCCACGTCGAGGACGCCGCCGACGCGATCGGCCGCCGCGGGGTTGCCGTCGCGCGCCTGGACGAGACGTCAGGCGTCCGCACCGAATGGATCTTCGACGCCAAGACCTTCACCTACCTCGGCGAGCGCACGATCCAGGTCCGCCCCGACGGCGGCGACTCCGGCCTCATCAAGCCCGGCACCGTCCTCTACACCGAGGCCGTCACCCTCCGCCAGGTCGTCGACGAGCTCAAGGAGACCCCCTCCTCCGGCGCGTGAAGGGTGTTCTTGATCCCCGGCCGTGACGCGGGTGCGGCCGGGGCTCCGGTCGTGCTCGAAGGCTGCGGGTGACCGGCTTCTCGTACGGCGCACGGGAAGCCGGTCAGGAACACGACCGACGCGACGCCCCTGCCGTCGGGGGCTTCTCCACCGGCACCGCGCTGCCGATGACAGCGGGGAGGAACAAGAACGCCGGCCGAGCGGGAGAGGACCCATGAGACGAGCCACCACCCAGGAGCCCCGCCCCGGAAAGGTGCCCGGCGGCAGCGAGCTGCGGCGCACACTCGGGTTCCGCGACCTGGTCGTCTACGGGCTCCTGTTCATCGCGCCCATGGCGCCCGTCGGCGTGTTCGGCACCCTCGACGCCAAGTCGGGCGGCGCGGTCGCCCTCGTCTACGCCGTCGCCACCCTCGCCATGGCCTTCACCGCCGTGAGCTACGCGCAGATGGTACGGGTCGCACCGCAGGCCGGTTCGGTGTTCACCTACGCCCGCAAGGGCCTCGGCGAAGGGCCGGGGTTCGTCGCCGGCTGGATGGCGATGCTCGACTACCTGCTGATCCCGGCCGTCGCCTACCTGTTCTCCGGCATCGCGATGGAGGCACTCGTCCCGCAAGTCGACCGGTGGGTATGGACGGCGATCGCCGTCGTGGTGACGACGCTGCTGAACCTGTGGGGCGTCCGGGCGGCCGCGCGGGTCGGCTTCGCGGTGCTCGCGGCGGAGATCCTGGTGCTGCTGGTCTTCGTGCTGTCGGCGGTCACGGTGCTCGCGCGGAACGGGGCGCAGCGCGGCTGGCTGACGCCGCTGACCGGTGACAGCGGCTTCTCCGTGGCGGCGGTGCTCGGGGCGGTGTCCGTGGCGGTCCTGTCGTTCCTCGGCTTCGACGCGATCGCGTCGTTCGCGGAGGAGGTGACCGGAGGCTCCCGGAAGGTGGCGCGGGCGGTCCTGTTCTGCCTGGCGCTCGCGGGTGCGCTGTTCGTCGCCCAGACGTATCTGGTGGCGCTGCTCGAAACGGTGCCCTCCGCGCAGCTGGCCGCGGAGCCCGCACGGCAGGGATCGGCCTTCTACGACGCGGTGGACGCGTCGGTGGGCACCTGGCTGCACGACCTGGTGGCGGTGAGCAAGGCGGTCGGTGCCGCGTTCGCGGCGCTCGCCGGGCAGGCGGCGGGCGGGCGGCTGCTGTTCGCGATGGCGCGCGACCGGCGGCTCCCTCGGGTGCTCGCGCGTACGGACTCGGGCGTGCCGCGGCCGGCGCTGCTGGTCGCCGCGACGGTGACGATGATCGCGGCGGTGTGGGCGGCGCGGCGGGACGACGGCCTGGACCACCTGGTGTCGGTGGTGGACGTCGGCGCGCTCACCGCGTTCGTGCTGCTGCACGCGAGCGTGGTGGGCTGGTTCGTGGTCCGGCGGCAGGACGGCTCCCCGGACCGGCTGCGGCATCTGCTGGTGCCGGTGCTGGGCGCGGGCGTGCTGATCGCGGTGATCGTGGAGGCGGCGGCGTCGGCGCAGGTCGTGGGCGTCGTGTGGCTGGCGATCGGGCTGGTCGTGCTGGCGTTGCAGCGGCGGCGGCGCGAAACGCTGTCCGGCGGGCAGCGCTAGGGCCCGGGCGCGGCGCCCCCGGCGCAGGAGCAGGAGCCCGATGGTCCGGTCCGGGGCGCCGGAGTTGTCCGACGCGGCCGTTACGCTCGGCGCATGGCTATCGACACGTCCGCGGAATCCCCTCTGCCGGTCGGCGAGGTGTCACGGCTCATCGGCGGCTGGATCGACCGGCTCGGGGCGGTCTGGGTGGAGGGACAGATCACCCAGCTGTCGCGGCGTCCGGGCGCCGGTGTCGTCTTCCTGACGCTGCGCGACCCGTCGTACGACATCTCGGTGGGCGTCACCTGCTTCCGGCAGGTCTTCGACGCCGTCGCCGACGTGGTGGCCGAGGGCGCCCGGGTCGTCGTGCACGCCAAGCCGGAGTGGTACGCGCCGAGGGGGCAGCTGTCGCTGCGGGCGGTCGAGATAAGGCCGATCGGTATCGGTGAACTGCTGGCCAGGCTGGAGCAGTTGAAGCGGTCGCTCGGCGCGGAGGGGCTGTTCGCGCCGGACCGCAAGAAGGCCCTGCCGTTCCTGCCGCACCGGGTGGGGCTGGTCTGCGGCCGGGCGTCCGCCGCCGAGCGGGACGTGCTGGAGAACGCGCGCAGGCGCTGGCCGCACGTCCGCTTCGAGGTGCGCAACGTGGCCGTGCAGGGAGTGCACGCCGTGGCGCAGGTGGTCCAGGCGGTGAAGGAGCTGGACGCGCTGGACGACGTGGACGTGATCATCGTGGCGCGCGGCGGGGGCAGCGTGGAGGACCTGCTGCCGTTCTCCGACGAGCAGTTGGTGCGCGCGGTGGCGGCGTGCTCGACGCCGGTCGTGTCGGCGATCGGTCACGAGCCCGACTCACCGCTGCTCGACCTGGTCGCCGACCTGCGCGCCTCCACGCCGACCGACGCGGCGAAGAAGGTCGTCCCGGACGTGGGCGAGGAGCTGGTCCGGGTGCGGCAGCTGCGGGACCGGGCGCTGCGGACCGTGCAGGGGCTGCTGGACAGGGAGGAGCGCGGTCTCGCGCACGCGCTGGCCAGGCCGTGCATGGAGCATCCGCAGCGGATGGTGGACGAGCGTGCGGCCGAGGTCGACGCCCTGGTCGCCCGGAGCCGACGCGTCCTTGGCCATCTGCTGGACCGCGCGGACTCGGAGCTGTCCCACACCCGGGCGCGGGTCGTCTCGCTGTCGCCCGCCGCGACGCTGGAGCGGGGTTACGCGGTGCTCCAGCGCGCCGACGGGGCGGTGGTGCGCTCGCCGGACGAGGTAACCCCTGAGGAACCGCTGCGGGCGCGCGTCGCGGAGGGCGAGTTCCCGGTGCGGGTCGGCGAGTGACGCCCGCGGTGTGCGCCGGTTCTGTTGTCGTAACTCATACATAGGGTGGATCGCATGGCTGCCAAGACGGAAGAGGCCGCGCTCGGTTACGAGCAGGCCCGTGACGAGCTGATCGAGGTCGTGCGCCGGCTGGAGGCCGGCGGCACCACGCTCGAGGAGTCGCTGGCGCTGTGGGAGCGCGGCGAGGAGCTGGCGAAGGTGTGCCGTCACTGGCTCGAAGGCGCGCGGGCGCGCCTGGACGCGGCGCTGGCGAAGCCGGAGGAGGACGGGACGGCCGACGGCGGGTGAGCACACGCGCCGCCGGCGGTGCGTGTGCGTGCCGGGGAGACCGACACGGGGCCGCCCTGGGCGCGTGAGCGCCACCGGGAGACGGACGCGGGGCCGCCGTCGGCGCGTGGGCGGACGCGCATGCGCCCTCGGCGCGTTTCGGCTTCGCCGGGGAGACGGACGCAGGGCTGCCGGACCGCGCGCGGGTGAGCGGCCGCCGAGGCGGCATGGGACGGCGGAGACCGACGCAGGGCCGCCGTCAGCGTGCCGGCGCCACAGGGAGACGGACGCACGGCCGCTCTCGGCGCGGCGGCTTCGCCGAGAGACCGAGACAGGGCCGCCCGGGCCGCGGGCGGACGAGGGGCCGCTGGGGCGCGCCGTCGGAGGCGGGCGCGGGTCGGGGTAAGCGGCGCGGCGGCGGGTGTGAGCGGCCGCCGAGGCGGCGCGGGACGGCGGAGGCGGATGCCGGGCCACCCTCGGCGGGTGGCGGACGCAGGGCCGGCCGGGCCGAGGCGGAAGGACCGCCCGCGGATGAGTCAGTGTGAGGACGGTCACATTCCGCATGTAGTTGAAATTTAATTCAACCCGGCGCGGTTGGCAGCCCCCGTAAGGCTTTTTCACGCACGCGGAAGGTACGCCCCATGTCCCTCGTTCTTGACCCCGTCGCCCAGGACCTCCTCTTCCGTGAGGCCCGTACGGCCAACGCGTTCACCGACGAGCCGGTGACCGAGGAGCAGGTCCAGGCGATCTACGACCTGGTCAAGTTCGGCCCGACCGCCTTCAACCAGAGCCCGCTGCGCGTAGTGCTGGTCCGCTCCGCCGAGGCCCGTGAGCGCCTCGTCGGCCACATGGCGGAGGGCAACCAGGCGAAGACCGCTTCCGCCCCGCTGGTCGCGATCCTGGCGGCCGACAACGAGTTCCACGAGGAGCTTCCGTCGCTGCTGCCGCACTTCCCGCAGGCCAAGGACATGTTCTTCAGCGAGCGCCCGGTCCGTGAGCAGGCGGCCGGTCTGAACGCCGCCCTCCAGGCCGCGTACTTCATCGTCGGCGTCCGCGCCGCCGGCCTGGCCGCCGGCCCGATGACGGGCTACGACGCCGCCGGCATCCAGAAGGAGTTCCTGGACGACGACCACACCCCGCTGATGGTCGTGAACATCGGCAAGCCGGGTGACGACGCCTGGTTCCCGCGCTCCCCGCGCCTGTCGTACGAGGACGTCGTCACCACCGTCTGAGCGACGCGTCCCACGGGCCCGCAGCGGCACACGCGGGCCCCGCACGCACACGACGGCCGCCGCACCCACACGGGTGCGGCGGCCTTCGCCGTACGGGACGGGCCCGCGGCGCGGGTTCCCAGGTGTCAGGAGCCGGCGGAGGGCTTGGCCGACGGGGTGGGCGACGCCGTGCCGGCGGGCTCCCCGGCCTTGAGGGCCGCGGCCATCTCGGCGAGCCGCTCGGGCCCCGCCGTGCCGGTGACAACGGTCGTCGCGCGGTCGTCGGTCAGCACCAGGGCGTCGTACTTCGGACCGTCCCAGAACTGCCAGGTCCGTCCGGCCACCTGCTGGGTCCGCTCCGTCTTGACGGCCTCGTGCGTGACCTCACGGATGTACTTGTCGGCGGGCCGGGCCGTGGACTGCTCCACAGCCACATACTGGTCCCGGGGGTCGAGGAAGCCGAGGTGCCAGGCGTGGGCCTTGTCCCGCTCGAACGTCACCGAGGTGGCGCGCCACCCCTTGTCCAGCCCGTCGGGCGCCGCCACCGGGTACGGGGCCGCGCGCTGTGCCGTCACCAGTTCGACGCGGTAGTCGACCGTCCTGATCGGGTCGGCGTTCTCGTCGTGGGGAACGAGCATGTAGATGCCCGCCACGACGACACCGATCACCGCCATGGACTGGAACATGCCCCGGATCGTCTGCTTGCCTCGCATACCTGCCACGTCCACCATGTTCGCATCCGGCAGGTCTGCTCATCCGTGGGCCCCTCTGCTCAATATGTCGACGTACCGATAGAGTCGCACCACCCTCTTTATTTACGGCCGTCGTCGTACAGAAAGGTGCGCTCCGATGACCGAGAATCATCTGCCGTCCCAGCTCGAGGTCTCCCCCGAGGCCCCCGACCGCAACCTCGCCCTGGAGCTCGTCCGGGTCACCGAGGCCGCCGCCATGGCCGCCGGCCGCTGGGTCGGGCGTGGTGAGAAGAACGGCGCCGACGGCGCCGCGGTCAAGGCCATGCGGACCCTCGTCTCCACCGTCTCGATGAACGGCGTCGTCGTCATCGGAGAAGGCGAGAAGGACGAGGCGCCGATGCTGTTCAACGGCGAGCGGATCGGCGACGGGACCGGCGCCGAATGCGACATCGCCGTCGACCCGATCGACGGCACCACACTGACGGCCAAGGGCATGCCCAACGCCATCGCCGTCCTCGCCGCCGCCGACCGCGGCACCATGTTCGACCCGTCCGCCGTCTTCTACATGGACAAGCTGGTCACCGGCCCCGAGGCCGCCGACTACGTCGACATCAACGCCCCCGTGTCCGTCAACATCCGGCGGGTCGCCAAGGCGAAGCACTCCTCGCCCGAGGACGTCACGGTCGTCATCCTCGACCGTCCCCGGCACGAGGGGATCGTCAGGGAGATCCGCGAGACCGGCGCGCGGATCAAGTTCATCTCGGACGGCGACGTCGCCGGTTCGATCATGGCCGTCAAGGAGGGCACCGGCGTCGACCTGCTGCTGGGCATCGGCGGTACGCCCGAGGGCATCATCTCGGCGTGTGCCATCAAGTGCCTGGGCGGCGTGATCCAGGGCAAGCTGTGGCCGAAGGACGACGACGAGCGCCGGCGCGCGATCGACGCGGGCCACGACCTGGACCGCGTCCTGAGCACCCACGACCTGGTCTCCGGCGAGAACGTCTTCTTCGTCGCCACCGGCATCACGGACGGCGAGCTGCTGCGCGGCGTCCGCTACCGCGCGGAGACCGCGATCACCCAGTCCCTGGTGATGCGTTCCAAGTCGGGCACCATTCGGCAGATCGACTCCACCCACCGGCTGTCGAAGCTCCGGGCATACAGCCAGATCGACTTCGACCGCGCGCAGTAGTCCTCGCGCCGGCAGCGCCGGCCCGGGCGCGGAGCAGCAAACGGAAGGGGCGCCCTATGTGCGGGGGCGCCCCGTTTCCGTGCCGTCTTCCAGGTCAGGCCGCTGAGGCCGACTTCTTCACCTCGACGTCGCGGCGCCTGCGCCGGGCCAGCACCACGCGGCGCTCCGCCGCGGTGAGGCCGCCCCACACGCCGTACGGCTCGGGCTGGAGCAGTGCGTGCTCCCGGCACTCCACCATCACCGGGCAGCGGGCGCAGACCCTCTTCGCCGCCTCCTCACGCGACAGCCGCTCGGCCGTCGGCTCCTTGGAGGGCGCGAAGAACAGTCCCGCCTCGTCCCGGCGGCACACCGCCTCCGCGTGCCAGGGACCTGCCTGGTCCTCCCGGGCAGGAATGCGCTGGTGCGGCACGGCGGCCACCTGCAGGGACTGATGCGGCAGTTGCAGCACGGTCTACTCCTGACGACGGGATTCGCGAGCGAGAGACGATGCAGCAGTCCCTACCCGCTGTGCGCACGCCTATGCACTGAGTGGCACTGAGTTCCGACGCACGGAATTGCGGATCGGCGCGTGAGGCGCGAAAGCACCCCCGGCGCCGGGCCGCGCCCGGCCGTCGTGCGCGGCCCCGTCAGTGCAGGTGCTTGCGGAGCCGGTCGTGGAGGTCGGAGATCCGCCGGCCGCGCTTCGGCTTAGCCTCGACGTTGCCGAAAATCGTGTAGCCGTTGACGACGACCACCGGCGCCTCGGGATCGGCGGCCTCCAGCGTCACGACCTCGAAGTTCCCGAAGATGCCGGTCCCGCTGCCGCGCAGGGAGATGTTCTCGGGGACGCGCACCTCGACGTTGCCGAAGATCGAGGTCGCGTTGATCACCGACAGGCGCTGTCCGTAGAGCGCCTCCGTGAGGTCGATCTCGATGTTGCCGAAGAGCGAGAAGGCGTTCGTCCTGCGGCCCACGCGCCAACGGCCCTTGCGGGTCGAGCTGGAGAAGACGGCGACGAGGTTCTCGGCCGGGCCGCCCGGGTCCTCCGAGTCGTCGTAGACGTGAGCGGCGGCCGCGTCGGGCCGCCGGCCGGCGACGGGCAGGTCCCGCACGATCGGTTCCAGCTCGCCCACGGTCTTGGCCCGGTAGACCGCGTCGATGCGCTCCGAATGCTCCTCGGCGTCCAGCCGGCCCTCGGCCAGGGCGTCGCGGAGGATGTCCGCGATCCGGTCGCGGTCGGCGTCGGAGGCACGGATGGCGCCGCCCGGGTCCAGCGGGACGGCCGGCTTCTGGGGCTGCCCGCGGCCGGAGGCCGCTGAATCATGCTTGTCGAGGTCCACGGCACCAGCCTAGCGAAACGCGATAGATCGCGACTAGTGGCCCACGCCGTTCCGGCCGAGGCGGCCACCCGCCCGGACGCGAGCCGTCACGGGAGCCGGCGCCGGAGGTCTGGCGGAAACCGGCCTGGCGGGAACCCGCCGCGCGTTCCGGAGTTTCCGCCGGATCCGCCTCTGGCAGTGTCCCGGACGGAGCCCGCCGTACACAGGACCGCCGGATGCCGGCGTGCGAGGGGGCGAGCCGTCATGCCCCTCGGTGCGAGCACCGGGCAGGGCGGGTCACGAGGAGGCGGGGCGATGCTCGAAAGTCTGGGACTCGACGCCGTGCAGGAGCAGGTCTACGTCTGCCTGCTCAGAGCTCCGGCAGCCGACGCGACGGCCGTGGCGGCCCGCACCGGGATCGCCGCCGACAAGGTGGTCCCGGCACTCGCCCGGCTGGAGGCGGAGGGGCTGGTGACCCGGCGCCCGGGCCGGCCCGGCGGCTACCACGCGGCGCCGCCCGACGTCACGTTGAACCTGATGGTGCTTCAACGTATGGACGAGGTGCGCCGGGTGCAGCTCGCCGTCGAACGCCTCGCCGCCGAGCACCGCGCACACGGACAGGGCGGCTCGGGCGCCGAGCCGGTGGAGGCCCTGGAAGGGGCCGCCGCCATAGCGGACCGCTACCGCCAGATCCAGCGCGGCGCCAAGGAGGTGTCCAGCCTGGTCGCCGGCCCGGCCGTGGTGGTGACCGCCTCGGACAACACCGGGCAACGGGACGCGCTGCGGGCCGGGGTGCGCTACCGGGCGGCGTACGAGCGGGCCACGCTCGAACTCGACAGCGCGGACAACCCGTTGCTGCTGGAGGAGTGGGCCGCCCTGGGCGAGGAGATGCGCGTCACGCCGGAGGTCCCGCTGAAGCTGGTCATCGCCGACCGGCGGATCGCCCTGGCGCTCCCTCGCCGGCAGGCGCCGGGGGCGCCGGTCGGGCTCGTGGTGCGCACCGGCATCATCCTGGAGGCCCTCAACTGGCTCTTCGACCGGATCTGGGAGACGGCCCTGCCGGTGCCCGCGGCCCTGGCAGCCGTGCCGGAAGGGCCGCTGTCGGCGTCCGACCGGCGACTGCTGTCGCTGCTGCTGACGGGCTGCACCGACCAGGCCATCGCCTCGCAGTGGGGCGTGAGCATGCGCACGGTTCAGCGGCGCGTACAGCGCCTCATCGCTCTGGCAGGGGTGCAGACACGCCTCCAACTGGGCTGGCAGGCCGCCCGTCTTGGCTGGATCGAGCCGTAGGCCCGGGACGCCGGAGAGGGAGCGCGCGACGGCGTGCGACCCGGCCCCACGAGGCGGTGGGGACGACGCCGGACGGGCTGTCGCATTTGCGACAGGACGCCAACGCGACAGCCGCGAGGGCTGATGAAAGGCAGTCACCACCTGCCAGTGTGACGGCCGTTCACAGCCCTCGAGTGCTGAAGGATGCCCATGTCCCGTCCCCGCTCCACCGCCACGAACCACAGAGCCGGGCGCAGCGCCGTCG
>NZ_JBSGZJ010000241.1:0-10612 GCF_053610925.1 Streptomyces sp. NPDC054847
GTCCTGGCCGAGCTCGCGGGCCGCCCCGCGCTCGCGGCCGATCTGCCGGAGGCCCTGCCCGCGCACGGAGTCCTCCTCGCCGGCGACTTCACGGCGGGCGCCGACCAGGACGACTTCTTCCGCGACCGGGTCGACGAGCAGCAGGCGCTGCGGGCCCGTGTCGTACTGCTGCGCGACCGGCCCGCCGGCGGCCTCACGGCGGCCCCCGCCGCCCGCGAACTGGCGCTCGCCCACGACACGGCCGTCAGCGAGCTCGAACCGGAGGACGGCTCACAGCTGGAGTCGATCGCCGAACTGCTCGCCGTCACCGACTTCGCCGCCGTGTACCTGGCCCTCGCGGCCTCCGGCAACCACCACGAGTAGACGTACAACGGCAGCACCCGCACCACGACGTACCGACGAAGGACCAGGGAAGACCATGGATCGCCTCGCCAACACCGTGCGCCCCTACGCCTGGGGGTCCACGACCGCCATCCCGGAGCTGCTCGGCGTCGCTCCCACCGGCGAGCCGCAGGCCGAGATGTGGATGGGAGCACACCCGGGGGCACCGTCCCGCGTCACCCGCGGCGGCGAGGCGGACCAGCCCCTGTCCGACGTGATCGCCGCCGCCCCCGAACGCGAGCTCGGCGAGGCGGCCGTGGCCAAGTTCGGTCCCCGGCTGCCCTTCCTCCTCAAGCTTCTTGCCGCCGCCGCGCCCCTGTCCCTCCAGGTCCACCCGGATCTCGCCCAGGCCAGGGACGGCTACGGCGCCGAGGAGAAGGCCGGAGTCCCCGTCGACGCGCCGCACCGCAACTACAAGGACGCCAACCACAAGCCGGAACTGATCTGCGCGCTCACGCCGTTCGACGGCCTCTGCGGCTTCCGCGCCCCCGCCGCCGCGGCCGAACTGCTCGCCGGACTCGAGGTCGACTCCCTCAAGCCGTACGTCGACCTTCTGCACGCCCACCCCGAGGACGCCGCCCTCCGCGAGGTGCTCACCGCCGTACTGACCGCGGACCCGCAGGAGATGGCGGCAACCGTCGCGGAAGCCGCGGCCGCGGCCGAACGCCTCGGCGGGGCCTACGCCCCGTACGCCGAGATCGCCCGCCACTACCCGGGCGACCCCGGCGTCATCGCGGCGATGCTGCTCAACCACATCCAACTGCAGCCGGGTGAAGCGCTGTTCCTCGGCGCCGGCGTTCCGCACGCCTACCTCGACGGACTCGGCGTCGAAATCATGGCCAACTCCGACAACGTGCTGCGCTGCGGACTCACCCCCAAGCACGTGGACGTCCCCGAACTCCTGCGCATCGTCCGGTTCGAGGCCTCCGAACCCGCGGTGCTGCGCCCCGAGGCGTCACCCTCCGGGGAAGAGGTCTACGAGACGCCCATCGACGAATTCCGGCTCTCCCGCTTTGTGCTCGCGCCCGACGCCGAGGCGCGCGACGTGACCGCGTCCACGCCGCAGATCCTGCTCTGCACCGCGGGCGGCGTCACGGCCGGTCAACTGCGGCTGGGACCGGGCGAGTCGGCGTTCGTGCCGGCAGGGGAGAAGGTGGAGATCTCGGGTACGGACGGCGGTCCCGGCACGGTCTTCCGCGCGACTGTGGTGGCCTGAGTCGGCACCGCGGACGGCTGCTGCGACAATGGCGCACCGCCGAGACCGCGCACAGGACCGGTCGGCGTACGTACGAAGGGACATCGGGCAAGCATGAGCGCGTCAGGCGGTACCAAGGCGATCGTGGCAGCACTCGCCGCGAACCTCGCAATCGCGGTGGCCAAATTCGTGGCGTTCCTCTTCAGTGGTTCGTCGTCGATGCTCGCCGAAAGCGTCCACTCGCTCGCCGACTCGGGCAACCAGGGCCTGCTGCTGCTCGGCGGCAAGAAGGCCCAGCGCGAGGCGACCCCCCAGCACCCCTTCGGATACGGGCGCGAGCGCTACATCTACGCCTTCCTCGTCTCCATCGTGCTGTTCTCCGTCGGTGGCATGTTCGCCATCTACGAGGGCTACGAGAAGATCAAGCACCCGCACGAGATCGAGGCCTGGTACTGGCCGGTCGGCGTGCTGGTCTTCGCGATCATCGCCGAGACGTTCTCGTTCCGCACCGCCATCAAGGAATCCAACGTGGTGCGCGGGAAGCTCAGCTGGACGCAGTTCGTGCGCCGGGCGAAGGCGCCCGAGCTTCCCGTGGTGCTCCTGGAGGACCTGGGCGCCCTGGTCGGCCTGATCCTGGCCCTCGTCGGCGTCAGCCTCGCGCTGGTCACGGGCGACGGTGTGTGGGACGGCATCGGCACCCTGTGCATCGGTGTCCTGCTCATCCTGATCGCCATCGTGCTCGCCGCGGAGACCAAGTCGCTGCTGCTGGGTGAGGCCGCGGGCACGGACGACATCGAGAAGATCAAGGCCGCCACGGTCGACGGCCGGACCGTCACCCGCATCATCCACATGCGCACGCTCCACCTCGGTCCCGAGGAACTGCTCGTCGCAGCGAAGATCGCCGTCGAGCAGCACGAGACCGCCGACGAGGTGGCGGAGGCCATCGACGCCGCCGAGGAGCGCATCCGGGCGGCCGTGCCGATCGCGCGCGTGATCTACCTCGAGCCGGACATCTACAACGAGTCGAGGGCTGCCGCGGGCACCGACCCGGCCAAGTCGCCGGGCGGCTCCGGACACTGAGCGGGTCCTGTTCCACGAGGAAGGCCCCGGACCGCGTGCCACCGGCGATGCCGGCGGCGCGGGTCGGGGGCCTTCCCTGTTGGCTGTTCGGCGCTCCGGACCGTTCGCGCGCCTTGGCGTTGCGTGTGGCGCGGCGTGGCGTGGCGTGTGTCCGGGGGACGTGGCGAGCAGGCGTCCTTTTCCCCGGTGCGGGTGCCGGTGCCGGTGCCGCGCCCCGTGCCCGTGGACGTGGCCGTCGGCCCGGCCGACGGCCGGCTGGCCGGCCTCGCGTAGCCGGGCGAAAAGTGCGGCGGTCTCCGGTGCCGGCGCTCGGCGGGGTTCTCCGCGGCCGCTTGAGTTGGCATGGGCGGACCGGCGCTCCTCCGCCGCAGGCGGGGCCGGGTCGGCGGAGCCGCAGCGCGTGGATCGCGACCGTAACTGTCCCGGCGGCTCGCTCGTGGCGGACGCCGCCGGTGCCGACACCGGTACCCATGGACGTGGCCGTAGATGTGGACGTGGCCGTCGGCCTGGCTGACCGCCCGGCCGACGACCGGCTAGCCGACCTCGCGCAGCACGGCGAGGATCGCGGCCTCGTCCGGTGCCGTCGTCAGGCGCTCACGGAACTCCGCGTCCATGAGCTTGCGGGACAGCATGGCCAGGATGCGCAGGTGCTCGTCGCCAGCGGCGGCCTCCGGCACCGTGATCATGAAGATCAATTTGGCCTTGGTGCCGTCCGGCGAGCCCCATTCCACACCTTCCATGGAGCGGGCGAATCCGACGACGGGGGATGTGACGGCGTCCGTCTTCGCATGCGGGACGGCGATCTCGTCGCCGAGCCCCGTGGTGCCCTGCTCCTCGCGTGCCAGCGCGGCCCGCACCAGTGCCTCGGGGTCCGCCACCTGGCCGGTGGTGGCCAGCATCCCGGCCATCTCCTTGATGGCGGCGTCCTTGCTGTCGGCGTCGAGCCGCACCCGCACGGTCTGCGCGGTCAGATAGCCGGAGAGGACGCCGCTGTCGTCCGGGCTCCCGTCACCCGGCGCCTCACCCGCCGCAGCCGCGGCGGTCGGGTACTGGGACGTGGACGCTTCCCGCGTGCTGGACCCAGCCGCGACGTCCGCTGCTGCCGGCGCCGAGCCCACGAGTGCTCGATCGACGGCCGCGGGCTCGGCACCGGCGGCACCCGCGAAGGCGGGAGCGGGCGCGCCCCGGACGGCACGCTCCTTGAGGCCGATCAGCGCGTTGGTCGTGATCGCGGTGACGACCGTGCCCGCGGCGACGGCCAGGAAGAACATCGGCACACCGCCGACCGCGCCGAGAACCGCGACGATCGGCCCGCCGTGCGGAACCGCGTCCTCGACACCGGCCATGCCCGCGATCGCACCGGCGACCGCACCACCGAGCATGTTCGCCGGGATGACCTGCGCCGGACGGGCGGCCGCGAACGGGATCGCACCTTCCGAGATGCCGAACGTGCCCATGAAGAGCGCGGCCATACCCGTCTCGCGTTCCTGCTCCGAGTACAGCTTGCGCCGGATCAACGTGGCGAGGCCCTGCCCCAGCGGCATGACCGGAATGGCGGCCGCGCACATGCCCATCACCGTCTGGTTGCCGGTCGCGATGAGGCCGGCGCCGAACAGGAACGCGGTCTTGTTGACCGGCCCGCCCATGTCGAACGCGATCATGAGGCCGAGCAGCGCGCCGAGCAGGACCGCGCTCGTCCCCGTAAGACCGCTGAGCCAGTCGGTGAGATGCGTGAAGACCCACGAGATCGGTTCACCGATCACGTACACGAAGAACAGGCCGAGCGCCGTCGTGGCCACGACGGGGATCACGATGATCGGCATGATCGGCCGGGCGAATTTGGGGACCTTGACTTTCTTGATCCACAGAACGAGGTAGCCGGCCAGGAAGCCGGTGACGATGGCCCCGATGAAGCCCGCGCCGGCCTCCGAGTCGTAGAACTCGCCGTGCCCGGCGATCCATCCGCCGATCATGCCCGGTACCAGCGCGGGCCGGTCGGCGATGGCGTAGGCGATGTACCCGGACAGGGTCGGGATCATCAGCTCGAAGCCGACCACGCCGATCGCGTTCACCTGCGCCCAGAAGGTGCCCTCGGGAATGACATAGCCCTCGGCCGTCGCATCACCGCCGAGCGCCAGCGAGACGGCGATGAGCAACCCGCCCACCACGACGAACGGGATCATGTACGAGACACCGTTCATCAGCGCCTTGTACACGGCGCTGCGTTCCTTGCTGCCGCTGCCGCTGCCGCTGCCGCTGTCGGCGCCGGCCGGGCCGTGCGAAGCGCCCGCGGCCCCGTCCTCCTCGCCGGCAGAACCCTGCACCGGGGCACACTGCACCCGTTCGATCAGCTGCTCCGGGTGCCGGATTCCTTCCGAGACGCCGACGGCCAGCACCTTCTTACCGGCGAAGCGACTGCGGTCGACGTCCTTGTCGGCGGCGATGATGATGCCGTCCGCCTCTCTGACATCGTTGTCAGACAGCGTGTTCTCGGCGCCGATGGATCCTTGGGTCTCCACCTTCATGTCGACGCCGAGGGCCTGCGCGGCCTGCGTCAGCTTCTCCGCCGCCATGTATGTGTGGGCGATGCCTGTCGGACAGGCCGTCACCGCGAGCAGCTTCAACGCCCGCTGCCCGTTCGCCGGACTCGTCACGTGGTTCTCCTAACGCTCGTCCCGCCGGATCGTGCGGATGGCCCTGACGCACCAGCGGGATGTCGCAGCATCGTGCACCAGATTCCGGCCATGTCAAAAGCCCGGAAGCCGCGGACCCGCCGCCTTCCGGACTCGGGAGACTGTCCGGAACCCGCCCCTGGGCGGCTGGGGTCGGCTGGGCCGATCGGTGTAGATTCGTAACCAGTCAGACGTCGCTGCTGATGGCGGTCGGGCGGTCCCGCGCGGACCGGCCGAGGGAGAGAGGGCCTCCGACGGACTGTCCTGCGGACTCCCGGGCATTCGTATGCCCTGGCCGCCGCAGAGCCAGCCGTAACCACCCTCGACCCGAACCACGAGGAGCAGCTCGCATGTCGACTGTCGCCAATGGCCAGGACTTCAAGGTCGCCGACCTTTCCCTCGCCGCCTTCGGCCGCAAGGAGATCACCCTCGCCGAGCACGAGATGCCCGGCCTGATGTCGATTCGCAAGGAGTACGCCGACGCCCAGCCGCTCGCCGGCGCCCGCATCACCGGCTCCCTGCACATGACCGTGCAGACAGCCGTCCTCATCGAGACCCTTGCCGCGCTCGGCGCCGAGGTCCGTTGGGCCTCCTGCAACATCTTCTCCACCCAGGACCACGCCGCCGCCGCCATCGCGGTCGGTCCGAACGGCACCCCCGAGAACCCGCAGGGCATCCCGGTCTTCGCCTGGAAGGGCGAGACGCTGGAGGAGTACTGGTGGTGCACGGAGCAGGCGCTGACCTGGCCGAACACCCCCACCGGCGGCCCGAACATGATCCTGGACGACGGCGGTGACGCCACCCTCCTGGTCCACAAGGGTGTCGAGTTCGAGAAGGCGGGCGCCGCTCCCGACCCGTCCACCGCGGACAGCGAGGAGTACAGCCACATCCTGCGCCTTCTGAACCGCACGCTCACCGAGAACCCGCAGAAGTGGACGCAGTTGGCGTCCGAGATCCGCGGCGTGACGGAGGAGACCACCACCGGTGTCCACCGCCTCTACGAGATGCACCGCGACGGCACCCTGCTCTTCCCGGCGATCAACGTGAACGACGCGGTCACGAAGTCGAAGTTCGACAACAAGTACGGCTGCCGGCACTCGCTGATCGACGGCATCAACCGCGCCACCGATGTGCTGATCGGCGGCAAGACGGCGGTCGTGTGCGGTTACGGCGACGTGGGCAAGGGCTGCGCGGAGTCGCTGCGCGGCCAGGGCGCCCGGGTGATCATCACCGAGATCGACCCGATCTGCGCGCTGCAGGCGGCGATGGACGGCTACCAGGTCACCACGCTGGACGAGGTGGTGGAGAGCGCGGACATCTTCATCACCACGACCGGCAACAAGGACATCATCATGGCCTCGGACATGGCCCGGATGAAGCACCAGGCCATCGTGGGCAACATCGGCCACTTCGACAACGAGATCGACATGGCCGGCCTGGCGCAGCTGCCGGGTGTGGTGAAGGACGAGGTCAAGCCGCAGGTCCACACCTGGACCTTCCCCGACGGCAAGGTCCTGATCGTGCTGTCCGAAGGACGCCTGCTGAACCTGGGCAACGCGACCGGCCACCCCTCCTTCGTGATGTCCAACTCGTTCGCGGACCAGACCCTGGCCCAGATCGAGCTGTTCACCAAGCCGCAGGAGTACCCGACCGACGTCTACGTGCTGCCCAAGCACCTCGACGAAAAGGTCGCCCGCCTCCACCTCGACGCCCTCGGCGTCAAGCTCACCACCCTGCGCCCGGAGCAGGCCGCCTACATCGGCGTCGAGGTCGAGGGCCCGTACAAGCCGGACCACTACCGCTACTGATCACGACGACGGCGTAGCGCAGCGCCGTAGGCAGTACTCGCAGAGCAGTACCAGGCAGGCCCCCGCACCCCCGTGTCGGGGGCCTGCCCCGTACCCTCCTCGAACGGCTCCGGCTCACGCCTCACCGCACAAGGACACCTACGCCCCCATGCCCCGCGGCCGCTATTCGCTCCACGATCCGCACGACCACACCCCCCTCGGCGAAGAACACTTCCAATGCGCCCCCGGCCCCTCCGGCTGGCGATACGTCTCCCGGACCACCACTCCCTCCGGCGACGACGCCGGCTCCGTCGACCTCGCGCTCGACGAGCTGGGCCGCCCCATCCGCCTCGAACTCCACGCGGCGAGCTGGCAGGTCCGTGGCGCGGCGATCGACGGCGTCACCTGGGTCCGCACCGACCCGACCGGAACCGACGCACGTGAAGGGAACGCCCCCGCCCACGCCTTCACCGGCACCTCCCCCGCCTTCCTCGTCGCAACGGCCCGTCTGCTGCGCCTCGCACCCGGCGCCCCCGCCACCCGCGTCCGTCTCGTCGCCTTCACCGACCCCGTACTCGCACCCCGGACCGTCGACCAGTCCTGGGCTCTGGTGAAAAGTGAAGCGCACACCACTGACAACGGCCTTCTGACAGTGGACGAATACCAGGTCAACGCCCTGGACACGGGCGAGCAGCACGTGATTCACATCGCCGGGGACGTGGTCCTCGCGGCGCCGGGCATCGAGCTCGAGGACCTCGAGAGCCCACCCTCCACCTTCCGCTGACCCCGCGGTCGCCGCCCGCCGCATGGCTTCAACGCGACGCGCCGGGCGGGCCGTCCCTGCCGACGGGCTCGTCGGACCGATCCGCCTGCCGGCGCCGAAGGCGCGGCGTTCCGCTCGGATGCTCGAGCGATCAGGGCTCGGTCGCTCGGTCGCTCAGGCGGGAGGCGCGAAACCTCCGGGCGTCCCGGTCGGGGGGACGTGGGCCTGGGCCGGCGCAGTAGGACGGGGGAGGGGTGTGCTGCCCGTTGCCGCAGCGGCAGACCGCGTGTCCATGCTGTCGACCGTCGTTTCGGCGGGGACCGCAGCGGGACCGGCAGCCCTGGGGCCGGGGCCGACTTCGCGCGTGGCCTTGGTGAACGCCCGCCGGGCGTCACGGGCCTGCCGCTCATTGACCACGGCCGCAAGATATGCGGCCGGCGGCACGCCCTCAGGCGCCGGCGCTCCCGTGCGCTCCGCCAGATCGCCGGCCAGCCGCTGCGCCATGGACCAGCTCACGGCAGGATCCAGCTGCCTCATACGGGTCAGGTACTGGCGTATCGCCAGCCACAGGTCGTCCGGCACACCCGACAGGTCGAGCTGGGCGAACCGTCCGACCAGCCACGGCGGCGGAGGAGGCGACGCCATCGGGCCACGGGCGGCGGGGACCCGCTCCCTCACGACGAGTGTCCCGGCGAAGACGTCGCCTATTCGCCGGCCCCGTTCCGACACCAGCGAAGCGATGCAGGCGATGACCCCGAACGTGAAGAGAACCTCCACGACGCCCATCGCCCCGCGCACCAACGCGTGCCGGAACCTGATCGGCCCGCCGTCGTCACGGACCACACGCAGCCCGCAGGCCAGCTTTCCCAGGGAACGACCGTGGCTGAGGGTCTCCACGGCTATCGGCGCACCGACGAGGACCAGCAGGAACGAGGCGATGGACACCGCCATGACCGCGGCCTCGTCCAGTGATGCCGTGGCGAGCGCCAGACCGATCGACAGGAGCAGGTACACGGTCCAGATGACGGCGAGATCGATCACGAGGGCGAGCGCCCGGCTCGGCAGTCTTGCCGGCTGCAGCCCCAGTACGACCGCGTCCCCCGTCACTAGCCCACTCA
This sequence comes from Streptomyces sp. NPDC054847, assembly GCF_053610925.1. Taxonomy (NCBI): domain Bacteria; kingdom Bacillati; phylum Actinomycetota; class Actinomycetes; order Kitasatosporales; family Streptomycetaceae; genus Streptomyces; species Streptomyces sp. NPDC054847. The sequence continues at coordinate 8,997 of NZ_JBSGZJ010000241.1, forward strand.
CTGCTGCCCCCTGTCGTCGCGTTCTCCGGTCTTCCCTGCCCCTTGATCTCCCAGTCTGCCAAGCTGACCGGCAGCGTGTCGCAGTAGTGCAGCAGTGAAGTAGTACGGACCGTACGCAATGCACCCAGTGCCTGGAGCAGCAGCCGACCATGGACCTCGACGTCTTCGTGACAGCCCACCGTGCCGAGTGGGACCGCCTGGACCACCTCCTTCGTCGGGGCGGTCACCTGACGGGCGCGGAAGCAGACGAGCTCGTCGCCCTCTACCAGCGCACGGCCACTCATCTCTCTCTCGTACAGTCCAGCGCTCCGGAACCGGCACTGACAGCGAGGCTCACCCAGCTCGTGGCACGGGCACGAGCTGTGGTCACCGGCACCCGGCGGTCGAGCTGGAGGGACGCGGTCCACTTCCTCACCGCCGGTTTTCCCGCCGCCGTCTACCGGTCCCGGCACTGGTGGATACCGACCGCGGTGCTCTCCACCCTCGTCGCCGCCCTCATCGGCTGGTGGATCGGAACCCACCCGGAGGTCCAGTCGGCGATCGGGGCACCGGAAGAACTCCGTCGGCTGACCCGCCCCGGCGGGGAGTACGAGACCTACTACTCGAGCCATCCCGCGGCCTCGTTCGCCGCTCAAGTGTGGACGAACAACGCTCAGGCAGCCGCCATGTGCCTGACCCTCGGTGCGTTCCTGTGCCTGCCGGTCATCTGGATCCTCTTCCTGAACATGCTGAACCTGGGCGTAGGAATCGGACTCATGTCGTCCGCCGGCCGGCTCGACGTCTTCCTCGGGCTGGTGCTCCCGCACGGCCTGCTCGAACTGACGGCCGTGTTCGTCGCGGCCGGCACCGGTCTGCGTCTCGGCTGGACGGTGATCGACCCGGGACCGCTGAGCCGTCGTACCGCTCTTGCCCAGCAGGGCCGGGCGGCGCTCGGCATGGCCATCGGCCTCGCCCTGGTGCTGTTCGTGTCGGGCCTGATCGAGGGCTTCGTAACCCCCTCCGGCCTGCCGACCTGGGCTCGCATCACCATCGGCATCGTCGCCGAGCTGGGCTTCCTCGCGTACGTCTACGTCCTGGGCGGCCGAGCGGCCCGTGCAGGAGACACGGGCGACGTGGAGGAGGCCGACCGCAGCGCCGAGCTCCCCACGGCGGCCTGATGTGCGTGCGGGCCCTGTGACCTGCTAGTCTCCTCTTCGCCCCGCAGCCCCGTTGACACGGGACCCGTGGGGAGGTAGATTTAAACGGTTGCCTCGGACTGGACAAGTTCGGGCGTGAACATTTAGAGTCTGTCTGGCTCTCGCCGGGAAATGATTTCCGCGGAGCCGCTTCCCGATTCCTTATCCGAATCACAACGCCGATTAGGTCGGCCAAGATGATTCTGATAAAGTTCGGATCAGCCGAAAGGCAAAAAGGCCCTCCAGCGGCCACCGGAAATGAAATCCGAACCGGAAACGGAACGGAAAACGGATCTGGTAAGGTTGGAAACGCAAGACCGAAGGGAAGCGCCCGGAGGAAAGCCCGAGAGGGTGAGTACAAAGGAAGCGTCCGTTCCTTGAGAACTCAACAGTGTGCCAAAAATCAACGCCAGATATGTTGATACCCCGTCCATCTTCGGA
>NZ_JBSGZJ010000242.1:0-10603 GCF_053610925.1 Streptomyces sp. NPDC054847
GCGCTGACCGCCCGACAGACTGAGGCCCTGCTCGCCGACCTGAGTGGCGGCGCCGTGCGGCAGCGCGTCGACGAAGCCGGCCTGCGCGATGTCCAGCGAGCGGCGCAGTTCCGCGTCGTCCGCGCCCTGAGCGCCCATCAGGACGTTCTCCGCGACGCTCGCCGAGAACAGCGTCGGCTCCTCGAACGCCACCGACACCAGCTCACGCAGCCGTTCACGTGGCATGGCGGTGATGTCCTGCCCGTCGAGGGTGATCCGCCCGGACGTCGGCTCGTACAGCCGGGGCACCAGGGCCGTGAGGGTCGTCTTGCCGCTGCCCGTGCCGCCCACCAGCGCCATGGTCTGGCCGGGCCGCACATGGAGGTCGATTCGGGCGAGGACCGGTGCGCTGCCGTCGGGCGCGTCCGGGTAGCGGAACCCGACGCCCTCGAAACGCAGTCCACCGGTCTCCGCCGGGACGGCCCCCGAGGCGCCGGCCGTCACGCGCCGCTCCTCCGTACGGGCCGCCGTCTCCGGCCCGTCGTGCGAATCGCTTTCCTCCTCTGCGTCCAGCACCTCGAAGTAGCGGTCGGCCGCGGTCGCCGCCTCCTGGCTCATGGCCAGCAGGAAGCCGATCGAGTCCACCGGCCAGCGCAGCGCCAGGGCCGTCGAAAGGAAGGCGACCAGCGTGCCCGCCGAGAGTGTGCCGTCCGCGACCTGGATCGTGCCGAGCACCAGCGCCGCGCCGATGGCCAGTTCGGGAATGATCGTGATCAGAGCCCAGACGCTGCCCAGCAGACGTGCCTTGCCCAGTTCCGTGCCGCGGAGGCGTTCCGAAAGACCTCGGAACGCCTCCGCCTGACTGCGGTGCCGCCCGAAGCCCTTGATGATGCGGATGCCGAGGACGCTCTCCTCGACGACCGTCGTCAGGTCGCCCACCTGGTCCTGCGCCTTCCGCGCGACGAGTGAGTAGCGCGCCTCGAAGAGCGAACAGACGACCACCAGCGGCAGTACGGGAACAAGGAGGACGAGCCCCAGCGTCCACTCCTGCCCCAGCAGGATCACGAAACCGACGAGGATCGTGGTGGCGTTGACGAGCAGGAAGGTCAGCGGGAACGCCAGGAACATCCTGAGCAGCATCAGGTCCGTGGTGCCGCGCGAGAGCAGCTGTCCGGACGCCCAGCGGTCGTGGAAGGCCACCGGAAGACGCTGGAGATGGCGGAAGAGGTCCGCCCGCATGGCCGCCTCCACACCGGCGAGGGGCCGCGCCACCAGCCACCGCCGGAAGCCGAACAGCACCGCCTCCGCGACACCCAGCAACAGCAGGACCAGGGCCCCGAACCAGACCCCGCCCGGATCGCCCGCCGCGACCGGCCCGTCGACGATCCACTTCAGCACCAGGGGGATGACCAGGCTGAGGCAGGAGGCGACTATGGCGACGAGAGCCGCGCTGAACAGGCGTGTACGGACCGGGCGCACATAGGGCCACAGCCGCACGAGCGAACGCACGGCGGAGCGGTCCGTGGTGTCGGAGGTATCCGAATGTGTAGTGGGCATCAGGTGCGAGCCTACGGTTGACCACTGACACCGCTCATGTGGTTTTCCGCCGGGCGGGGGCACCTCCGTCCGGGTGACCGTGGCCCCGCCGCGTCGGAGTCGTACGCCCGTATCAACCGATCGGCCGATGCCGGCTCGAGCGTGATGGGCGATGTGCCGGCCACCGGCCGCGCGGGAGCCTCGTGCCATGGCGATAGTCCAAGTGAACGGCCTGCACAAGGCCTACGGTGGCCGGCCCGCGGTCGACGGTGTGAGCTTCGGCGTCGAGGAGGGCGAGATCTTCGGGATCCTCGGCCCGAACGGCGCAGGGAAGACCACCACCGTCGAATGCGTGGAAGGCCTCAGAATCCCCGACTCCGGCACGGTCAGGGTCGCCGGCCTCGACCCGGTGGCCGACCACGAGCAGGTCACCCGGCTGCTCGGCGCGCAGCTCCAGGAGAGCGAGCTCCAGCCCAAACTCACGGTGCGCGAGGCGCTGGAGCTGTACTCGTCCTTCTACGAGCGGCCGGCCGACTGGGGGCCGCTCGCCGAGCGGCTCGGCCTGGTGCCCAAGCTCGGTGACCGGTTCGCGAAGCTCTCCGGCGGGCAGAAGCAGCGCCTGTTCATCGCGCTGGCCCTGATCGGCCGCCCAAGGGTCGTCGTACTCGACGAGCTGACCACCGGACTCGACCCGCGTGCCCGCCGGGACACCTGGCAACTCATCGAGGAGGTACGGGACTCCGGCGTCACCGTCCTGCTGGTCACCCACTTCATGGAGGAGGCGCAGCGTCTCTGCGACCGGATCGCGGTCATCGACAAGGGCAGGGTCGCCGCGCTCGACACCCCCGCCGGTCTGATCGGCCGGTCCAGCGCGTCGACCGTCGTCTCCTTCACCCCCTCCGGCCCGCTCGACGAGCGGGAACTGGCCGCGCTCCCGCAGGCCGCCTCCGTCACCACCACCGACGGCCGGATCACCGTCCACGGCACCGACGAGACCGTCACCGCCGTGATGTCGCTGCTGGCCAGGCTCGGCATCACCGCCCGTCAGCTCCGCGTCTCCGAGGCCTCCCTGGACGACGCGTTCCTCGACCTCACGGAAGAGAGGCTCGGATGACCACCGCCGCTCCCGCCCCCGGCACGGCCCCTGCGCCCGCAAGCGTCCCGGCGTGGGCCGCCGTGCTGCGGACAGAGGCCCGCCTCTTCTCCCGGGAACCCGGATCGCTGTTCTGGATCCTCCTCTTCCCGACGCTGCTCATGACGATCCTCGGCCTGATCCCGTCCTTCCGGGAGGCGTCCGACGACATCGGCGGCCGCCGCGTCATCGACCTCTACGTCCCGGTCGCCGTGCTGCTCGCCATGATCATGGCCGGGCTTCAGGCGATGCCGCCCGTCCTCGCCGGCTACCGCGAACGCGGCATCCTGCGCCGGATGTCGACCACCCCGGTCCGGCCCTCCGTGCTGCTGTCGGCCCAGCTCGCCCTGCACGGCGTCGCGGCGCTCGCGTCCGCCGTACTCGCGCTGGCCGTCGGCCGCGTCGCCTTCGGCGTCGCCCTGCCCGGGCAGCCCGCCGGCTACGTGCTCGCGATGGTACTGACGACCGCCGGCGCGCTGGCGCTGGGCGCGACCGTCTGTGCCGTCTCCCGGAATCAGAAGATCGCCACCGCCGTCGGGTCGGTGATCTTCTTCCCGTCGATGTTCACCTCGGGCGTCTGGCTGCCCGTCCAGACCATGCCCGGCACACTCCAGCGCATCGTGGAGTTCACGCCGCTGGGCGCGGCGTCGCAGGCTCTCGACCGGGCGGCGGCGGGCAGCTGGCCCGCATGGACGGACCTCGGCGTCACGGGACTGTGGGCCGTGCTGCTCACCGCCGCGGCCGTCCGCTGGTTCCGCTGGGAGTGATCAACATGGCCGGGGTGGGGGACACTTGGCGCATGAGGCTGTCCGACGCGGTGCAGAGACCAGGGGCGGGCGTCCCCGTCGAGGAGCGCTGGGGGCAGTTCTACCGCTACGGCCCCTACGCCCTCCTGGGACTCGCCACCGTGATCGCCGGCGCCGTCGCCGGCCAGTTCATGGACCGCGCGGAGATGCGCGCCGCCGGTGTACTGGCCCTCGCCGCTCTCGCGCTCGAGGTGTGGTGGGGCGTGCGCCGGGCGGACCAGGAGGAGCACGCCCGGACCGGGCAGATCTACTACGCCCTGCGGACCGTCCTCGCCTTCGCCCTCACCTGGCTGAATCCGCTCTTCGCCGTCTACGCCGTTCTCGGCTACTTCGACTCCGGCCATCTGCTGCCCGGCCGCAGGGCGTACGCGGGGCTGCTGGTCACCGCAGTGACCATGGCGGGCTCCCAGGCGGGCGGCCTGCCGCCCGCCTCCACCCTCCAGTGGGTCCTCTTCGGCGGTCTGTACGTCCTCAACGCCTCGCTGTGCCTGATCTTCGCCCGCTTCGGCGTCCAGGAGGCCGAGCGGGCCAAGGAACGCCTGGCCACCATCCAGGCGCTGGAGCTCGCCAACGCCCGCCTGGAGCTGGCCCTCGAGGAGAACGCGGGCCTGCACGCCCAACTCCTCGTGCAGGCCCGCGAAGCGGGCATCGCGGACGAACGCAGCCGGCTCGCCGCAGAGATCCACGACACCATCGCGCAGGGCCTGGCCGGCATCATCACCCAGCTCCAGGTCGTCACGTCCACCGACGACCCGGACGTCGCCGGCGAACACCTGAACCGGGCCTGCGCCCTGGCCCGCCACAGCCTCGGAGAGGCCCGCCGCTCCGTGCAGAACCTGGGCCCGGCGGCCCTCGAGCACGCCACCCTTCCCGAGGCCCTGGAGAAGACCGTCGCCGACTGGTCCTGGCGCACCGGCGTGCGGGCCCGCTTCACCGTCACCGGCACCGAGGAGCAACTGCACGACGAGGTCGCCGGCACCCTGCTGCGGATCGCGGAGGAGGCCCTCGCCAACACCGCCCGCCACGCGGACGCCGCACGGGCCGGCGTCACCCTGTCGTACATGGGCGACGAGGTCACCCTCGATGTCCGCGACGACGGCCGGGGGTTCGACCCGCTCGCCGTCGCACCGCGTTCCGGTTCCGGCGGCTTCGGACTCGACGGCATGCGGGCGCGCGCCGAGCGGATCGCGGGGACCGTGGCCCTCGAATCGGAGCCGGGCCAGGGCACGGCGGTGTCCGCTCGCGTACCGTTGGTTCGCCATGGCTGAACACCCTGTCAACGAGCGCACCGTCACGCTGATCGTCGTCGACGACCATCCCGTCGTACGGGACGGCCTGCGCGGCATGTTCGAGTCCTCGGCCGGCTTCCAGGTCCTCGGCGAGGCCGCCGACGGCCCTGCGGGCGTCGAACTGGCCACCCGCCTCGACCCCGACGTGGTCCTGATGGACCTGCGGATGCCCGGCGGCGGGGGAGTGGCGGCCATCGCCGAGCTGGCGCGGCGCGGCGCCCGGTCCCGGATCCTCGTCCTCACCACGTACGACACGGACTCCGACACCCTGCCGGCCATCGAGGCCGGCGCGACCGGCTACCTCCTCAAGGACGCTCCCCGCGAGGAGCTGTTCACGGCGGTACGGGCCGCCGCCGAGGGGCGTACGGTCCTGTCGCCGGCGGTCGCCGCCCGTCTCGTCTCGCACGTCCGCGCCCCGGCGGCGCCCGGCAACGAAGGTCTGTCGGCGCGCGAGCGGGAGGTGCTGGAGCTCGTCGCCAAGGGCACCTCCAACCGCGCGATCGCCCGCGAACTGTTCATCAGCGAGGCCACGGTGAAGACCCATCTCACCCACATCTTCGGCAAGCTCGGCGCCAAGGACCGCGCCGCGGCGGTGGCCCTGGCGTACGACCGCGGCATCCTCGGCTGAACGCCGGGACGCGCCACCGGCCCGGCGGCGCGTCAGGTCCGCACCCTCAGCAGCAGCACCGACCTCCCCGGCACCCGCACCACGCAACCACCTTCGTGCACGGTGCCCGGAGCGGTGCTCTGGTCCTCCAGCGAGGTGTCCACGACCAGTTCGTACGCCGCTGCCCACGGCGGTCCGGGCAGCCGGAAGTCCACCGGCTCCGCCGCCGCGTGCAGCACCGTCAAATAGCTGTCGTCCGTCACCTGGCAGCCGCGCGCGTCACGGCCGGGGATGTCCCGGCCGGAGAGGTAGAGGGCGAGGGTGGCGGACGGCGCGTACCAGTCCTCCTCGGTCATCTCGCTGCCCTGCGGCGTGAACCATGCAAGGTCCCGCAGCCCGTCGGCGGCCTGCGGCCGACCGGAGAAGAAGGCGCGTCTGCGCAGCACCGGATGACTGTGCCGCAGCGCCAGCAGCCGCCGGGTGAGCTGAAGCAGACCGGCGGGCCCCGGCTGTTCGAGCAGCGACCAGTCCACCCAACTGATCTCGTTGTCCTGGCAGTAGGCGTTGTTGCTGCCGCCCTGGGTGCGGCCCATCTCGTCGCCGGCGACGAGCATGGGCACGCCCGTCGACACCAGCAGGGTGGTCAGCAGATTGCGCAGCTGCCGCCGGCGCAGGGCCTGTACGGCCGGATCGTCGGTCTCTCCCTCGACGCCGCAGTTCCAGGAGCGGTTGTCGTCGGTGCCGTCCCGATTGCCCTCGCCGTTGGCCTCGTTGTGCTTGCGCTCGTAGCTGACCAGGTCGCGCAGGGTGAAGCCGTCGTGTGCGGTGATGAAGTTGATGGACGCGTACGGCCGCCGCCCGCCCCAGGCGTACAGGTCGCTGGAGCCGGACAGCCGGTAGCCGAGATCACGCACATCATGCAGCGCGCCGCGCCAGAAGTCGCGCACCGAGTCCCGGTAGCGGTCGTTCCACTCCGTCCACAGCGGCGGGAACGCCCCCACCTGGTAGCCGCCGTTGCCCACGTCCCACGGCTCGGCGATCAGCTTCACCCGGCGCAGCACCGGGTCCTGCGCGATGACGGCGAGGAACGGGGACAGCATGTCGACGTCGTGCATCGAGCGGGCCAGCGCCGCGGCCAGGTCGAAACGGAAGCCGTCGACGCCCATCTCGGTCACCCAGTAGCGCAGCGAATCCGTGATCAGCCGCAGCACTTGGGGCTGCACGACGTGCAGTGTGTTGCCGCAGCCCGTGTAGTCCGCGTATCTGCGGGCGTCCCCCTGGAGACGGTAGTAGCCGCGGTTGTCGATCCCGCGCAGGGACAGCATCGGCCCCAGCTCGCCGGCCTCCGCCGTGTGGTTGTACACCACGTCGAGGATGACCTCGATCCCCGCGGCGTGCAGCGCGCGCACCATCCGCTTGAACTCGCCGACCTGCTGACCGGCGGTGCCGGTGGCCGCGTAGGCCGCGTGCGGGGCGAAGTACCCGATCGAGTTGTAGCCCCAGTAGTTGCGCAGCCCGCGGCGCAACAGGTGGTCCTCGTGCGCGAACTGGTGCACCGGCAGCAGTTCGACCGCCGTCACACCGAGCCGCACCAGATGCTCGATCGCCGCCGGGTGGGCGAGCCCCGCGTACGTGCCCCGCAGTTCCTCCGGGATGCCCGGGTGCAGCCGGGTGAATCCGCGGACGTGCAGTTCGTAGATGACCGAGTCGGCCCAGGGCGTCTTGGGCCTGCGGTCGTCCATCCACTCGTCGCCGCCGGCGTCGTCGTGGACGACCACCGCCTTGGGGACGAACGGGGCCGAGTCCCGGTCGTCGCGAACCGTGTCGGCGACATGCTGCTCCGGCCAGTCGCGCACATGCCCGTAGACCTCCGGGGGCAGGGCCCCGTAGTCGTTGCCCGCGCCCGCGTCGACGGCCCTCGCGTACGGGTCGAGCAGCAGCTTCGCCGGATTCCACCGGGCTCCCGTCCAGGGGTCCCAGCGGCCGTGCACCCGGTATCCGTACCGCGTGCCGGGCCCCACGCCGGGCACGAAACCGTGCCAGATCTCATGGGTCAGTTCGGTGAGCGGCAGCCGGGTCTCTCCACCCCGCTCGTCGAAGAGGCAGAGCTCCACCCCTTCCGCCCCGCCCGCCCACAGCGCGAAGTTGGTCCCCGCCACACCGTCCGGCCCCGTCCGGAACCGGGCGCCCAGTGGCGTCGGCGCCCCCGGCCACACGGGTGGTCTGCGGGAGCCCGTGTCCGGCTCCCCGGCATCGGTCCTCGAACGGCGTGCGGCCGGGCCGGCCACCGCCGAACGGGTGCCGGGCGGCTCGCCCGGCACCTTCTCCCGCACCGTCTCCTGCTCGGCTGCGCTCGACACCTGCCGGCCTCCCGCGGCTCGTCGGGCCCCCGCTCGAGGTGCTCCCGGGCGGCAGGTCCCGCAAGGAGCACTGCCCGCGGCGTCCCGGCCGCGGCACCCCACGCGTGGTCCTGTCACCATTTCTGCCCGCGCCGCCCCCGTCCCAACATCGCCCGCCGTTCACGTTGCCCCCGCCGGGTGGTCGTCGTTGACCGGTACGTGAGACATGTACTGAAGCGGGCAGGGCACAGGGCCGCGGTCGCCCTGGCAGGAGCAGGACTGATCGCGGGCCTCGTCGGCTGCTCCGGCGGGATGCCGGCCATCGGCGACAAACCGCGCGCGACCAAGGACACCATCCGGGTCACTCCCGAGGACGGCGCGAAAGAGGTGCGCCCCGACGACACCGTGGAGGTGCGGCTGCCCAGCGGGCGGCTGGAGCGGGTCGAGGTCACCCGGATCGAGGACGCCACGAAGACCGTGGTCGAGGGGCGGATCTCCGACGACGGTCTGCGCTGGGCGCCCGAGAAGGGCACCCGGCTGAAGCTCGCCGCCAAGTACAGCGTGGACGTGGTGGCGCTGGACGGCCACGGCCGTCGCTCCGCCCGCCACACGACGTTCACGACCCTGGTCCCCGACAGCCGGTTCATCGCGTACTTCAAACCGGAGAACCGTTCGACCGTGGGCACCGGGATGATCGTGTCCTTCTCCTTCAACCGGAAGATCGAGAACCGGGCCGCCGTGGAGCGCGCGATCCGGGTGAGCTCGCAGCCCCCGGTGGAGGTCGCCGGCCACTGGTTCGGCAAGGAGCGGCTCGACTTCCGCCCCCGCACGTACTGGAAGCCGGGCACCGAGGTCACGGTCGACATGCGGCTGCGGGACGTCGAGGCGGCACCCGACGTGTACGGCATCCAGAACAGGACCGTCTCCTTCACGATCGGCCGGTCCCAGGTGTCCCGGGTCGACGCGGCGGCGCACACCATGAAGGTGGTGCGTGACGGACGGGTCCTGGCGACCGTTCCGATCACCGCCGGCGCGCCCAAGTCCACGACGTACAACGGCAAGATGGTGGTCACCGAGATGCACGACGTGACCCGGATGAACGGCGCCACCGTCGGCTTCACGAAGAAGGACGGCAAGAGCGAGTACGACATCAAGGACGTGCCGCACGCCATTCGGCTGACCACCTCCGGGACCTTCCTGCACGGCAACTACTGGACCCCCGCAAGCGTCTTCGGCTCGGACAACGTCTCGCACGGCTGCGTGGGGCTCCGGGACGACAAGGGCGGCAGCAGCGAATCCCCGGCGGGCTGGTTCTTCGACCGGACCCTGATCGGGGACGTGGTGGAGGTCGTGGGGTCCAAGGACAGGACGGTCGCACCGGACAACGGCCTCGGCGGCTGGAACCTCGACTGGCAGCGCTGGAAGGCGGGTTCGGCACTGCGCTGACCGGGCAGAACCCTCTCGCCCGCCCGTAGGCGGCCCCACCACGGTCCCATGGATGACTTGGGACCGAACGGTGACATTCGGGGGCACATTTGACGACCTGCGGTGTGATTATCTATCGCCGTGCGTGCGTGAGGCGCGCGGGGGTGGGGGCCGTGGCGGTGCCAGGCCGTGCGAGGGGAGTACACGACTGTGAACGGGCAGCCGATATCGGGGGCATCGGCCGGAACCGGACGCGGGCGCGGGGGCGCCGTGCTGTCCGCTCTGGTCATGGGGGCGATGCTGGTTCTGACCGCCTGCGGAGGCGGGAGCTCCGCCAAGGGCGGTGACAAGAACCCCGGCGGCAAGGACGGCAGCGGCAAGGTCGAGAACGCAGCGTCCCAGGCGGTGGTCACCATCTCGCCGAAGGACGGCGCCGACGCGGTCGCGACCATGGGCGCCCTGAAGGTGACCGCGGCCAAGGGCAAGCTGACGACGGTCACCGTGCAGGACGACAAGGGCACGAAGATCGAGGGCCGGATCGCCGCGGACGGCGCCAGCTGGCAGCCGCTTCAGCACCTGGCGGGCGCCACCAAGTACAAGGTGCACGCCGTCGCCGAGGACGCGGACGGCCGTGAGTCCGCCAAGGACACCACCTTCACCACGCTGGTGCCCAAGAACACCTTCATCGGCCACTACACGCCGGAGGACGGCGCCACCGTCGGCGTCGGCATGCCGGTCTCCATCAACTTCACCCGCGGCATCACCGACCCGGCGGCGGTCGAGAAGGCCATCACGGTGACCGCCGAGCCGTCCGTGCCGATCGAGGGCCACTGGTTCGGCAACGACCGCCTCGACTTCCGTCCCGAGAAGTACTGGGCCGCGGGCACGAAGGTCACCGTGAAGCTCAACCTGGACGGTGTCGAGGGCCGACCCGGCGTGTACGGCAAGCAGGCCAAGAGCTTCTCGTTCACCATCGGCCGCAGTCAGGTCTCCACGGTCGACGCGAGCGCCAAGACCATGAAGGTCGTGCGCGACGGCAAGGAGATCAAGAGCATCCCGATCACCGCCGGCGCGCCGTCGACCACCACCTACAACGGGCAGATGGTCATCAGCGAGAAGTACAAGGTGACCCGGATGAACGGCGCCACCGTGGGCTTCGGCGGCGAGTACGACATCAAGGACGTGCCGCACGCGATGCGGCTGTCCACCTCGGGCACCTTCGTCCACGGCAACTACTGGGCCTCGCCCGGCACGTTCGGCTCCGCGAACGTCAGCCACGGGTGCATCGGGCTGCGGGACGTGCGCGGCGCGTACGACAAGAACACACCGTCGGCCTGGTTCTACAACAACTCGATCATCGGCGACGTGGTGATCGTGAAGAACTCCAAGGACAAGCAGATCGCTCCGGACAACGGCCTCAACGGCTGGAACATGTCCTGGTCGGAGTGGACCAAGTAGTACGCGAGGCGGGGCCCGGTGCTGTGAGCAAC
>NZ_JBSGZJ010000243.1:0-10596 GCF_053610925.1 Streptomyces sp. NPDC054847
GTGCGGGAACCGCACCCGCCCCTCACAAGATCTTCACCCGGTGGCCGGAACGGTGTCCTCGAAGCCGACCCCCGCCGACCGGTATGCGGCGACCTTCGCGGCGGCCTGCGCGGGGGTGAGGACCTGGTCCTTGACGTGGAGCACGTAGTCGACCTTCTGGTCGTAGGAGCGGGGCGTGGTGCTGCCCTGGCCCGCCAGGTCGATCAGCCACTGGTTGAAGTTGATGCTCATCGTGCGCTCGGGGAGGTAACGAGCGTCGTGCCGGCCGAACTCCTGGCCGTCGACGTAGTAGACGATGCTGCTGTCGTCGATGGTGAGGACGAGGTCGTGCCACCCGGCGTAGCTCGCCCGGACCTCGGAGTGCTGGTTGACGGCCTCCCACGGGTCGGGGCGGTAGGTCTCCCACGAGGTGGTGTACAGGATGTTGGCGGGCTCGCCCCAGCCGCCGTTGGGCAGGTACTCGAAGTCGTACTCGGCGTAGTCGTCCGCCATCGGGGCCTTGAGGTCGTTGATGGTGAAGAACGTCTGGACGAGGTGGTCGCCGTCCGGGCCGGATCGCGGGGCGTCGGAGAAGTGCACCCGGGCCGCGTAGGTGCCGTTCTTGAACTTCATGTCCTTGGTGAGGATCTCGGTGTGCTCGGTGGTCGCACCGCTGCCCGCGGTGGAGGTCTCCAGGTTCATGATCGAGTTGGTCCCCTCCTTGGCGAAGGTGACGTTCTCGGGCGCCCAGGTCGCCCCGGGCACGCCGGGGCCGCCCGCGTTGGAGCGGACGTTCCAGCCGTGGGCGCCGATGGCGGGGTCGGTGTGCGAGGTGTAGTCGAAGTCGTCGAAGAGGGCAGGACCGTCCGCCGGCGGGTCGGTGGGGTCCGGCGGGTCGGTGGGGTCGGTGGGGTCGTTGCCGGCGGGGGCGGTGCCCCACACCGTCGGGCCGCCGACGCTCGCGGTGACCTTGGTCCAGTCGCCGTACGAGGTCCGGCCGGGACCGAAGGAGTAGTCGTCGTTCTGGTTCAGGGGGCGCCAGTCGGAGCGGTGGAAGCGCAGTTGCATGTCACCGGTGTCAGCGCCCGGCGCCAGGCTGCCCGCGCCCGCCCGGAAACCGATCTCCAGGTAGCGGTCCGCGTCGGCGGTGGGGGCGGCGAGCGTGCCGAACGTGCCGGTGATGTTCGCGCAGCCCCGTACCGCCCATGAGCAGGCGAAGGTGTAGGAGGCCCCGGCGTCGGCCTTGAAGTAGTAGCGGATGCGGACCTCGCTCAGGGAGAGCGTGGTGCTGCCGGAGTTGACGACCTTGAACCACGGCTCCGCCTGATCGCTGCCGCTGGAGCTCTGGCGGTACTGGACCCTCACCGAGGCGTCGGCGGCCGCGGCCGGCAGGGCGGACAGGGTGGCACAGCCGAGACCGGCCACCACGGCGGCGGCCAGTGCGGCACGTGCCCGGAGGCCGGGGCGGGTACGGGTCCGTCCGGTACGCGCTGTTGTGCTCATGCTGGTGCTGGTCACCTGGTTTTCCTCTCGGAAGGGGTGGTCGTGGGGGGTCGGCCCGGGATGCCGAGGGCTCCGAGCCGGGCTCTGTGGTGGTGCAGCCGTGCGCTGAATCCCGTCCAGTCGCCGCCGCCGCTCCAGGCGGTGTCGGCGAGGGCGCACAGCCGGGGGAAGGCGAGGTACTCGGCGTGCTCGGCCGTGGTCACGTACTCGGTCCACAACTGGGCCTGTGTGCCGAGCACATGGTCCGCGGCCTCCGCCTCCCAGTGGGCGGGGGCCGGCTCCGTCGCGTACACGGCCCGCAGATCGACGACCGCGCCGGGCTGGCCGGGCGGTTCGCCGGCGTCGGCCGACTGCGGGTAGTCGAGGTACGTGGAGCGGTAGGGGGCCATGATCACCTGCTGGCCGCGGCGGGCGGCGGCCAGAGCGTGGGCCTCGTCGCGCCACATCATGGCGGTGAACGAGGACGGCAGGTCGAGACCGGTCTCCGTCCAGCCGAGCGGCTGCCGCCCCCGCTCGCGCAGATGGGCGCCGATCCGCCCCATGAACCAGCCGTGCAGCGCCTCGGGGCCGCCTATGCCCTCCTGTTCGGCGCGCAGTCGCGCCGCGGGTGAGGCGTGCCACTCGGTGGTGGGGCACTCCTCGCCGCCGATGTGGACGTGCCGGGAGGGGAAGACGTCGATGACCTCGTCCAGGACGGTGCGGCAGAAGTCGAGGACCTCGTCGTGCACACCGAGGACGGTTTCGCAGACGCCCCACTGCCGCCACACGTCCAGCCGGCGGTCCGGCCGGTTGCCCAGGTGCGGGTAGGCGGCGAGCGCGGCGCGGACGTGGCCCGGCATCTCGATCTCGGGCACGACGGTGACGCCGCGGTCGGCGGCGTGGGCGACGAGGGCGGCGAGCTCCGCCCGGGTGTATGCGCCGCCGTGGGGCAGACCGCCCACTTCGGTGAGCCTCGGGTAGGCGGCGACGGGCATCCGCCAGCCCTGGTCGTCGGTGAGGTGCAGATGCAGCACGTTGAGCTTGTGCAGCGCGAGCAGGTCGACGAAGCGCCGGAGGAACGCCACGGGCAGGAAGTGGCGGGCCACGTCGAGCATCGCTCCGCGCCAGGGGAAGCGCGGCACGTCGGTGATCTGCACACAGGGCAGGGACCAGTGGGCGCCGGGGGCGGGAGTGCCCGACAGGACGGCGGGGGGCAGCAGTTGGCGCAGGGTCTGGATGCCGTGAAGCAGCCCCGCGGGGCGGCCGGCGCGCAGCAGCACCGCGTCGGTCCCGACGGTGAGTCCGTAGCCCTCGGCGCCGAGCCCGGTGAGCTGGGGGTCGAGGGCGAGGACGACACGGCCGTCGGGCACGAGGGGCAGCGGCAGGCCGGTGGCCGGGGCGAGATGGGCCCGCAGGAGCGCGGCGGCCGGTCCGGCTCCGCGGGTGGCGCGGATGCCGGTACTGCCGTCGAGTACGAACGCACCTGAGGTGACGGTGAGTTGGGCCGGACGGGGGATCAGTGCGGGGCCGGTGCGCGATCCGGTGCGGGGTGGTCCGGTGCGGATGGTTCCGGTGCGGGGTGCGGGCATGTGTCGGCTCTCCTATCCCTTGACCGCGCCGCCGGTCATCCCGGCGGAGACCCGGCGCTGAAGCACCAGGAAGAGGACGAGTACGGGCAGGGCGAAGAGTGTGGAAGCGGCCATCGTGGCGCCCCAGTCGGTGCCGAAGACGTTGGAGAACGAGGAGAGCCAGACGGGCAGGGTGCGGTCGTCCTGGTTCTTGATGATCAGCATGTTGGCGAAGGCGAACTCGTTCCACGCGGTGATGAAGCCGAACAGCGATGTCGCCAGCAGTCCCGGCGCGAGCAGCGGGAAGGTGACGCGGCGGAAGGCGGCGGCCCGTGTGCAGCCGTCGACCTGGGCGGCCTCCTCGAGTTCGACGGGGATCGCGGCCAGGAAGCTGCGCAGGGTCACGACGGTGAACGGCAGTGTGATCATGAAGTAGACGAGGGTGAGGGTGGCCAGGCTGTCGAGCATGTCGGCGTCCCTGGCGATGATGTACATCGGGATCAGCAGGGCCTCCCAGGGGGCGACCTGGGCGATGAAAACCATCAGGACGAAGCCCCGCCGGCCCTTCCAGCGCAGCCGGGCAACGGCGAAGGCCGCGCCCGTCGCCACCAGCAGTGCGAGCAGCACACTGCCCGCGGTGACGGTCAGGCTGTTGCGCCAGAACGACCAGAAACCGTCCGCCCGGAGGGCGTTGGCGAAGTTGTCGAGGGTCAGGGTGGTGGGCAGCAGCGCCTGGGATCCGGTGTGGATGTCGGCTGCAGGCTTGAAGGCGGTGAGGATCATCCAGTACACGGGGAACACCGAGAGGACGAAGACGATCAGCGCTCCCGTGTTCAGCAGCAGACGCCGCGGCGAGGTCGGTCTCACAGCTCGGCCTCCTGTTTGAACATCTGCCGGAAGTAGAAGATCAGCGCGGCGACGAGCATCAGCACGGTCAGCGTCGCGACAGCCGCCCCGAGGTCGTAGCGGTGCAGCGACTGCGCCACCTGGTAGGCGTAGACGGGCAGGGTGGTCGTCGCGCCGCCCGGCCCGCCTCTGGTCACGGCCCAGATCTGGGCGAAACAGCGGAAGACCCAGATGACTTCGAGGCAGAGGATCAGCCCGAAGACCGGACGGAGGACGGGCAGCGTCACCGACCAGAAGATCCGGCCGCCGCCGGCCCCGTCGATCCTGGCCGATTCGAAGAGTTCGGCGGGGACGGTCGCGAGCGCCGCGTGCAGGGTGACGGCGACGAACGGGACCGACTGCCAAACGACGAGCAGCACCAGGAGCGTGAAGGCGGCCGGGCCGTGCGCGAGCCAGGAGTAGCCCTCGAAGGAGTCGAACCCGATCCCGGCCAGCACCCGGTTGACCAGTCCGAGGCGCGAGGAGAACAGCCACTGGAAGACGGTCGTGGTGGCGATCACGGGGCTGGCCCAGGCGAGCACGAGTCCGCTCAGCACCAGGACGCGCATCCTCCTGCCGAGCCGCTGGAGCATGAGGGCGGCCATGGTGCCCAGCACCATGATCAGCACCACGTTGACCGTGGTCCACCACAGGGTGCGGCGGACCACCTCCCAGAACTCCGCGTCCCCGAGGATCTCCCGGTAGTTGTCCAGACCGGTGAAGGCGGCGTCGCCGCGGATGAGTTCGCCCATCCCGTAGTGCTGGAAGGAGATCAGCAGGTTGCGTGCCACCGGGTAGGCCAGCAGGACGGCCGCGCCGAGGACGGTGGGCGCGATGAGGAGGTACGGCCAGAGTGCGCGGGGCGAACTCCTCATGACCCGAGCGTCTTGGTGATCTTGTCGGAGGCCTCTTTCGCCGCCTTCGCCGGGTCGCTGCCGGTGAGCACCGCCGTCATGTACTGCTTGACGGGGTTGGTGGCCTCGACGGCCGCCCACTGCGGGGAGTTGGGCGTGGCGCGGCCGTGGGCCGCCGCGGCGGCCATGGCCGCGGTGCCCTCGTTGTCCTCGATGACCCCGGCGAGGGAGGTCCGGTTGGGGACGTAACTCATGGTCTTCGCCAGGTCGGTCTGCCACTTGTCGCCCGCGAGCTCCTTCACCACCTGATAGGCGGCGTCGTGGTGGGCGGAGGCCTCGGGGATGATGAGGTCGGAGCCGCCGGTGAAGGTGGCGCCCGGCCGGCCGGCGGTGTTCCCGGGGACGGGGAAGAACCCCAGCTTCCCGGCGAGCGCCGGGGCGGCCTGTTCGATGATCTTCGCCCCGCCCGGTACGGAGATGATCTGGGCGACGTCACCCTTGGCGAAGACGTCGGCCTGCGGCGGCTTGGCCTCGTCGGAGTCCTTGGGGCCGTCGCCGAGGGCCTGGAGGCGCTGGTAGAACTCCATGCCCTTGAGCGCCTCCGGCGAGTGGAGCGCCCCCTTCCAGGTGTCGCCCTCGCGTTCGGCGAGCTCCCCGCCCTCGTCCCAGATGAAGCCGGCGAGGGTGTACCAGTTCTGGCCGGGCAGGTAAATGCCCTGGGTGCTGCCGGTGTCGAGTTTCCGGGTGATCTCGAGCCATTCGTCGCGGGTCCTGGGCGGGGCGGTGACGCCGGCTGCGGCGAAGAGGTCCTTGTTGTAGATGACGACGCGGTTGGCGGCGTACCAGGGGATGCCGTACTGCTTCCCGTCGATCCTGCCGGGGTCGGCGAGGCCGGGCAGCCAGTCGGCGCCCGCCAGTTCGCCGACCTTGTCCGTGAGGTCCTTGACACCGCCGCTGGTGGCGTACTGGGCGACCTGGGTGTTGCCGACCTCGATGACGTCGGGCGCGTCCCGGCCGGCGAGCGCGGCGGTGATCTTCTCGCCGATGCCGTCCCACTCCTGGATCTGGATGTCCAGGGTGGTTCCCTTGTGCCGCTGCTCGAAGTCCTTCTCGAAGCGCTTGAGATAGGCGTCGGAGACGCTGTCCCTCATGATCCAGACCGTGAGTTCCTCCGTGCCTCCGGCCGCCTCGGAATCCGGGCCGGACGTGGAGCTGCACGCTGCGAGAGGCAGGGAGACGGCGACGACGGCGGCAGCGGCGATGGAGCGAATCTTCAACTGATCCACCTCTGAAGTGAGTTGACCAATTGGTAAACTGGCCAACGGCGTGGCTAGAAGGTGGCATGGACCAATGTTGACGTCAAGTGCTTTGAAAACACTGGTTCGTTCAGCAAGCGGCCGTAGGACCACATAGATCACTGGTAAGCAGCGCCGTTTACCATCTGACCAGTTGTCGTCGACGTGGAGCAGAGAGGCAGGGTCCATGGAGAGCAGCTCTTCGGGCGCCGTATTGAAGCGGGAAAGGGTCAGGGAGTTCCTGCTCGGTCTGATCGAGGCCGGCCGGCCCGGCGACGCCATCCCCTCCGAGCGGACCCTCTGCGCGGAACTCGGCGTGTCCCGCCCCACACTGCGTGCAGCCGTGGACGAACTCGTCGCCACCGGGGCGCTCGTACGGGAGCACGGCCGTGGGATGTTCGTCGCACCGGCGAAGATCACCCAGGAACTCGTCTCCGACGACGCGGCGTTCGCCGTCCCTCGCGCGGCGGGCGCCTGGTCGAGCCGTGTCCTGGAGCTCGCCACCATCACCGCGGGCGCCCGGATCGGCCGCAAACTGCGGATGTCCCCCGCCGCCGAACTGGTCTACATCGCCCGGCTGCGACTCGTCGACGGCGCCCCCATGGCGATCGAGCACCTGCACATCCCCGCCCGGCTGGTGCCCTCCCTGACCCCGCAGGAGCTCGAGGCCGGAGACCTCTACGACCATCTGCGCGAGCACCATCAGGTCCACGTCGACCAGGCCGTCCAGTCGATCGAGCCGACCGTCGTCAACGAGGCGGAGGCCGCGGTGCTCGACGTGCCGGTCCTCTCCCCCGCGCTGCTGGTCGAGCGCCTGACGACGGACACCTCGGGAAGCCCGGTCGAGTACGTCCACTCGGTGTACAGGGGCGACCGCTACCGCATCGTCTCCCGTCTCGCGCTCGGCCCGTCCGCCGCACCTGCCGACCGCCCGGCGGGCCACCATCCCGGTATCCCCCCGGGCGACTTCGCGCACCGCGACATCATCACGTCGTCGACGACCGGCGACGCGTACTGAACCTGCCCTCGCCGCCCCGACCGTCCCGCATGGACCGGGCACAGCGCCCGCGACGAACGCGGCCCGGGGCACCGCGCCCGCCCGGGGATCGACATGGCGCGCTCCCGCCCCGGCGCGAGCCTGCCGCGTCCCTCACTGAACGCGCCGAGGTGGTGCGGGAGTTCGTGCGGCTCGGACCGACGCAGGCACCACATTCCGTGGTGGCCTTCCGGTCGCAGCCGGCCGCCGCCTGAAAGGGCCGTATCCTCGGCCCATCAAGCTCACGGGCTCTGGCTCTGGCTCTGGCTCTGGATGTGGACCTGGCTAGGGCTCGGGCCGGGCTCGGGCTCTCGGGAGGGGACGGCGATGAGGGACGAGGGCGCGCCCCGGGCGGCGCTCAAACGCGAGCGGGTGCGGGCGTATCTGCTGGGCCTGGTGGACGACCGGCGCCCCGGGGACGCCATCCCCTCCGAACGCACCCTCTGCGCCGCCCTCGACGTCTCACGCCCCACCCTCCGCGCCGCCGTCGACGAACTCGTCGCCACCGGGGCGCTCGTACGGGAGCACGGCCGTGGGATGTTCGTCGCACCCGCCAAGATCACCCAGGAGCTGGTGGGCGACTCGGGTCCGGCCGCCGCCCCGCAAGCACCGGGGACCTGGTCGAGCCGCGTGCTGGAGTTCCACAGGACCGCCGCGGGCGCCCGTATCGGACGCAGGCTGCGTCTCTCCCCCGCCGCGGAGATCTTCCACGTCGCCCGGCTGCGGCTGGTCGACGGCGGCCCCGTCGGACTCGAGTACCTGCACATCCCGGCCGGGCTCGCCCCCGATCTCACCCCGCGGTGGATGGAGTCGGGCTTCTACCGCTACCTGCGGGCCGAGCGTCGGATCGTCGCCGCCCGGGCGGAGCAGTCCATCGAGCCCACCGTGCTGAGCGAGGCCGAGGCGGAGCTGCTGGCCGTACCCGTCCTGTCGCCGGCGCTGCTCTTCGACCGCGTCACCTCCGACCCCGAGGGCCGTCCGGTCGAGTACGTGCGCTCCCTCTACCGCGGGGACCGCTACCGCATCCTCTCCCGGCTTTCGCTCGGTCCCACGGGGGACGGCAGCCCCGCGCCCGACGCCTCGCGGGAAGCCGACTGGTGGGGCACGGTGGAGTGAACGCACCGAGAGGAGCACGACACCCATGTCGAACCACACCTACCGCGTCACCGAGATCGTGGGCACCTCGCCCGACGGGGTCGACCAGGCCATCAAGAACGGCATCTCCCGGGCCTCGCAGACGCTGCGGGGCCTCGACTGGTTCGAGGTGACGCAGGTCCGCGGGCACATCGTCGAGGGGCGGATCGAGCACTACCAGGTCGGTCTGAAGGTCGGCTTCCGTCTCGAGGACGGCGACTGAGCACACGCGACGAGGACTCGCGACCGACGACACGCCGCCCCGTCCGTTCAGGGGCGGCGTGCGGCACGTCCCGGAACAGCCATGCCCGGCCGGGCTCAGGTGCGGGGACGACCGGCGCGGCTCAAGCGCGGGGACGACCGGCGCGGCTCAGGTGCGGGTGCGGACCGGGCGCCGCTCAGGGCGGACCGCGCGGCCCAGGGTGCGTCCGGTCGCCACGGCTCAGGGACAGGGCTGACCGGCCCCGCTCAGGTGCGGCCCTCACGCTCCTGTGCTTCGTGCATGGCAGGCGTCGTGGTCGCCCTGCCCCAGACCGCCCGTACGACCCGGAAACCGGCGCGCTCCGCGTCCTGGCACACCAGTTCGTCGTCGTCCACCAGCATTCTGATCTCCCGGTCGCGTGAGAGCTGCCGCAGGATCTCGAGCTTGGTCCTGCGGGCGGGCCGCCGGTCGTCGTTGCGCCGCATGAAGATCCGCCCCTCGGGCAGCCCCTGTGCCGCGAGCCAGTCCACGGTGTCCTTCCGGCAGCGCTCCGGCCGGCCGGTCAGGTACAGCACCTCGCACTCCTGCGCCGCCTTCAGGCACAGCGCCACGCCTTCGGCGAGCGGCGGGTCCTCGGGGGCGGCGGCGAAGAAGGCGTCCCACGCGCGTGGCTTGCGTTCCAGCAGATGCTGGCGGTGCCCGGCGTCGGAGAGCGTTCCATCGAGGTCGAATACGGCCAGCGGCCTGCTGCTCTGGGTCACGCCGGTCACCCTAGGCCCTCGCCGCGGGATCCTGCCGGACCGGGGGCACGGCGGAACCGAGGGCAGCCCGGAGCCGGGAGAACGGGCCCCGGCGGTGGCTCGGGCGGCACATCGGGAATCCTCGCGCGGTGAACGCGTTGAACCGTGATGTGAGCTCACTGACCGCGTCCACCGTCCGTCTGTCGGTCCTCGACCGTTCCCGCACCCGTGAGGGGTACGAAGGCCCTGCCGCGCTGCGGGACACCGTGAGCCTCGCCGTGCAGGCCGAGGCCCTCGGCTACCACCGCTTCTGGGTCTCCGAGCACCACGGCGTCCCGGGCGTCGCGGGCTCGGCGCCGACGGTGCTCGCGGCGGCGGTCGCCGCCGCGACCACCTCGATCCGCGTCGGCACCGGCGGCGTCATGCTGCCCAACCACCAACCTCTGGTCGTGGCCGAGCAGTTCGGCGTGCTGGAGTCCCTCTTCCCCGGCCGGGTCGACATGGGGCTCGGCCGGTCCGTCGGCTTCACGGACGGAATCCGCCGCGCGCTCGGCCGCGACAAGCAGGACGCGGAGGACTTCGAGGCACGGCTGGAGGAACTGCTGGGCTGGTTCACCGGCGACCGGACGGCGCATCCGCACGTCCACGCCCGCCCCTCGGAGGGGCTCAGGGTCCCTCCGTTCCTGCTCGCCACCGGTGAGGGCGCGGGAATCGCGGCCCGTGCCGGTCTTCCGCTGGTCATCGGCGATCTCCGTGGCCGGGAGCGGCTCCTCAGGGCCGTGGAGGGCTACCGGCGGGACTTCCGCCCCTCCGCCTGGGCGGAGCGGCCGTACGTGGTCGTCGCGGGGACGGTCGCCGTCGCCGGGAGCCAGGAGGAGGCGCGCCGGCTGCTGATGCCGGAGGCCTGGTCGATGGCGTACTCCCGCACGCACGGGACGTTCCCGCCGCTCCTGCCGTCCGAACGCATCGAGGCGCTGACGATGACCGCCAAGGAGCGCGATCTCTACGAGTCGGGGCTGAGCGGCCACATCGCGGGGACCGAGGACCAGGTCGCCGACGCCCTGGGGGCGGCGGTCGAGGAGAGCGGGGCCGACGAGGTACTCGTCACGACCAGCACCTACGACCGCGTGGCGCTGCTGGACTCGCTGCGGCGTCTCGCGCGGCTGGCCGGCCTGTCTTCCCACGAGCTGACCGGTGCGGCGGCCTGACCTGCCGGACGCCACCGCGTGCCCGACCGGCCTGGGCGCGACCCGCGTCCACCCGCGCCCTCGCGAAGGCCCCTGACCAGCGACCCGGCCCGCTCTCGTCCCCCGCTCGCGACTCATCCGAAGACCACCGACCAGGGGCGCGGCCCGTCGCCGGCCGAGGTCTCGGCCGGTGCCGCGGCGCCGAGGGCCGGTGCGCGGTCGCGGGCCAGGACG
>NZ_JBSGZJ010000244.1:0-6425 GCF_053610925.1 Streptomyces sp. NPDC054847
GCCCCCGAAATACCGGGCGGAGCGCGGTGGCGGGTCCGGGCGGAGCCCGGTTTCGGGAAGTGGGGGGCACCTCCCACGGCCGCCAGGCCGTAGGGGGAGGGTAGGGGAACAGCCCGCAGCGGGGCGGGGGCGACGGCCGCTGCGTCAGGTGCGGGCCGCGGGGAGGAAGCGGCGGACGCCGCTATCGCCCGGGTCGCGGGGCCGCTCGACCACCAGCTGCGGAAGCCGATGCGGCAGCGCCCGGTACCACGCGTACGACACCGCGAAGCCGAACATCAGGCACAGCACGCCGCCCACCGCGTCCAGCCAGAAGTGGTTCGCCGTGGCGACGATGACGACCAGCGTCAGGGTCGGGTACAGCACGCCGAGGATCTTCGCCCACGGCGTCGTCGCCAGCGCGAAGATGATGACGCCGGACCACACCGACCAGCCGATGTGCATGGACGGCATCGCCGCGTACTGGTTCGACATGTTCTTGAGGTTGCCGGAGGCCATCGAGCCCCAGGTGTCGTGGACCAGCACGGTGTCGATGAAGTTCTGGCCGTTCATCAACCGGGGCGGTGCGAGCGGGTACAGGTAGTAACCGACCAGAGCCACACCTGTGGTGGCGAAAAGGACGAGCCTTGCGGCAGCGTAACGGCCCGGATGCACACGGTAGAGCCAGACGAGCACACTGATGGTGACGACGAAATGCAGGGTGGCGTAGTAGTAATTCATCGACACGATGAGCCATGTCACCGAGTTCACCGCATGGTTGACGGACTGCTCGACCGCTATGCCGAGGGTCTGTTCCAGCTGCCAGATCCAGTCCGCGTTCCGCATGGCCTGGCTCTTCTGCTCGGGCACGGCGTTGCGGATCAGTGAGTACGTCCAGTAACTCACCGCGATCAGCATGACTTCGAACCAGATGCTGGGGCGCACGGGTGTGCGCGGCGGCCGTGGCCGGGCACGGGCGGACGACTCGGCGGCCTCGTCCTCCACGATGGGCGACGGGGTCGCCGCGCCTTCCAGAGTCTTCACGGTCGCTTCACCCATGAGAGAGGAGTCTGCCAGATGCAGGCCGCTCTCCGATCATCCCTCCGACGGGTTCGTGACGCATACTGTCCGACTCACGGACGAGGGGATTCTCCGGGTCGTCCTCCGGGTGCCGAGGCCGTTGAACCGCGAACCACCAGCTCGGGCATGAAGACGAATTCGCTGTGCACCGGAGCCCTGGGCCGGTCGGGCGCGGAAGCCGAGTGACTGTCGCCGGTCTCCTCGAGGAGAGCCCGCACCGAGGCCTGCCCCATCGCCAGCACCGGCTTGCGGACGGTGGTCAGCGGCGGGTCGGTGAAAGCGATCAAGGGGGAGTCGTCGAATCCCACGACGGAGATGTCGTCGGGTACTTCGAGGCCCCGGTGCCGGGCGGCCCGTATCGCGCCGAGCGCCATCATGTCGCTGGCGCAGACGACGGCCGTGCAGCCCCGGTCCATGAGTGTGGCGGCAGCGGCCTGGCCGCCCTCCAGTGTGTACAGGGAGTGCTCGATCAGTTCCGCCGACGATTCGGGCGGGATGCCCAGTTGCTCCTGGAGCGCGAGCCGGAATCCCTCGATCTTGCGGAGCACGGGTACGAACCGCCGGGGGCCGACCGCGAGTCCGATCCTGGTGTGGCCGAGCGAGGCGAGGTGGGTCACGGCGAGCTGCATCGCGCCCCGGTCGTCGGCCGAGATGAACGGTGCGCGCACGCCGGGCGCGAACCCGTCGACGAGGACGAAAGGGACGCCCTTGGCGCGGAGCCGGTCGTAGCGGTCCATGTCGGCGGTGGTGTCGGCGTGCAGCCCGGAGACGAAGATGATCCCGGAGACGCCGCGCTCGACCAGCATCTCGGTGAGCTCGTCCTCCGTCGAGCCGCCCGGCGTCTGGGTGGCGAGCACCGGCGTGTAGCCCTGCCGGGTCAGGGCCTGGCCGACGACCTGGGCGAGGGCGGGGAAGATCGGGTTGTCCAGGCCGGGTGTGATCAGCCCCACCAGGCCGGCGCTGCGCAGACGCAGGCGTACGGGCCGCTCGTAACCGAGCACGTCGAGGGCGGCGAGCACCGACTGGCGGGTGGTCGCGGCGACGCCGGGCCTTCCGTTGAGAACCCGGCTCACCGTCGCTTCGCTGACCCCCGCCTGGGTCGCGATGTCGGCCAGGCGTGCGGGTGCGGTCACGGACCGGACTTTACCGTCCGGATCTGGGGTTTCCCACCGGGCCTCGGCCCCGCGGGTCCCGCGTCCGACGGCCCCGGCTCAGTGGACCTCTTCCCACCGGGCCTCGGTCGCACCGGAGTTGGCGGCCGGTGGCACCGGGCCGAGCTGCTTTTCCAGCAGCAGGACGCCGTAAGTGCTGCCGTCGGCGGCCCGCTTGGCCGGCTCCTCTCCCACCACCCGGTAGCCGGCGGTCTCGTAGTACGTCCGCAGACGTGGATTGCGGCTCAGGCAGTCCAGCCGGGCCAGCTGCCGGCCGGCCGCGGCGATGCGGCGCTCGGCGTGGGCGAGCATCGCCCGTCCCGAGCCGGCCGGTGCGTGCGTGCGGTCGGTCATCAGGCGGTGCACGTACCCGGCGACGGGCGGCCGGACTCCCCAGGCCGGCACGTCGTCCCACCACAGCTCGTAGGCTCCGGCGGTCCGGCCGCCGGCCTCCAGCAGCCACACCTCGCCCTCGGCGATCCGGTGACGGAAGTGGCCCGCGTCCTTGTCGCCGGGCTTCCACTGGTCGATGCCGTGGCGCAGCATCCAGTGCGCGGCGTCGTCGTAGAGGGCGACGAGAGCGGTCGTGTCGGAGACGGTGGCGGGCCGGAAGGCGTAATCGGTGGTCACAGGCATCGATGATGCCGGACGCCGGTGGCCCTACCGCAGCCGCTGGGCGGGTACTTGGGCGGTCGGCGCGGTGCGCGTGATCGCGGGGAGCAGGGCCGCGAGCCGGCCCATGAGGTCGCCGAACGGGCCGTCCATCGGCTCGTCCGCGAGGATGCGGACGAGCAGGGCGGCCATCTCCTCGTCGTAGGCGGCGCTCACCGCGGCCAGCGCCGCGAAGTCGTGGACCAGTTGCAGTTCGAGCTCGGCGCGCGGGACGCGCCGCCCGTCGAGCCAGATCAGCGCCGTGGACTCGGCGAGCGACACCCAGGAGCGCACGACCAGCTCGAGGCGCGCGGACGGGCTGTCGATCCCGAGATGCTTGAGGATCTGGTCGTGCGCGGCCTGCCGCACCTCGTCGATCATCGCGTTGGCCGTGGACGAGCCGACGGCGGGCCCGCCGCGCATCAACGCGGAGAAACCGGGGCCGTGTTCGTCGACGAAGTCGAAGAAGCGGCCCATGACGCGCAGCAGCCGCGCGCCGAGCGGCCCCTCCCGCGGTTCCAGGAAGCGGGCGGCGAGCTCGTCGGCGGCCCGGCGCAACGCCGCCTCGTACAGGCTCTGTTTGCCGGGGAAGTAGTGGTACACGAGCGGCCGGGAGATGCCCGCGGCCGCCGCGATCTCGTCGATCGAGACATCGTCGGGCGAGCGGTGGCTGAACAGCTCCAGCGCCACACCGATCAGCTGCTGTCTGCGCTCCTCGACGCCCATCCTGCGCCGCACCCCGGTCGTCATGCGGACACCCTACCCACTGGGGTGCGGGCGCCGGGGCGAGGACCGCCCGCCGAGGACACCGGCGGGACGCCGGTGACCAGCGCGTCCACGGAGGTTCCGGGGTGCCGCCGGGCCGTGCCGGGTGGGTGGGGGCGGGAGGCCGTGGCCCTCGCCGCGGGTGTCCGGAAGGAGCACCGGCGCGGGTTCAGCGCAGCGGCCGCACCCGGGTGCCGTCCGCCAGACGGCCGTTCAGTTCCGGCCGTGCACCCTCACGGGAACGGACCGCCACCACATGCCCGGTGGCGCCGCCCTCCACACCGCCGCCCGCGACGGTGACGGAGGCGAGCTGCCGGCTGCCCGCCGCCAGCACGTACCACTGCCCGGCCCGTGACTGCCACAGCACACCGGCCAGCACCCGCGGTTCGCGCACCCCGCACGCCGGCGAGTCCTCCGCCCGCGCCACCACCGTCCCCGCCGCGCCCGGATGCTCGGCGGGCGCCTGGAACTGGGCCATGACCCTGCTGCCCGTGCCCCGCCAGGTCTCCGCCCGCGTACACACCCAGCCCGCCGTGCCGTTCGCCTCCGGCAGTCGCTGCCGGGCGTACTGCCAGGAGTTGACGCTGCGCACGCCGTGCGCCCGCACGCCGGGCAACAGGCAGGCCGTACGCGCCCACGACGCGCGCGCCGCCGTGCCCGTCACGTCCTCCGGTGCGCCGGGCGGGCCGTACGTGAGCCGCGCGGGGGTCAGTTCGCCGAGGTCCGTCACCACCGTGAGGGCGCTGCCGTCGGTCAGTTCCAGGCCCTGCCACGCCCGGCACGCCCGTTGCTGCACCGGACTCGGCAGCCGCTCGGTGAGACCGTCCGCGTTCCGCCGCACCGGACGCGGCCGCCCGGCGGGGTCCAGCAGGTCCCGCGCCGACACGTCCCGTACCCAAGGCGCCGTGAGGTAGCGAACGTTGTCCCGCGAACGCCCGGCGACCAGCGCGGCGGAGCCGGCGGCGTCGGCCCCGTCCGTACGGGCGAAGTCCAGCGACGCGTCCCGGGCCGCGCCCGGCGCCCCGGTCGCCTCGGAGTAGCGGACGACGCGCAGCCCGTCGTGGAGGACGACGACACGGGCCGCGCCGACCTCGCCCGCGAACAGCAGCTGCGGCGGTCCCACCGGCGGCCCGGACGGTGTCCCGGGCGTCGACGTGACCCGGACCGCCGCTCCGGGGCCCGCCCAGGCGGTGAGCGCCCGGCGCAGCAGCGCACGGTCCGCGGAGAGGGACCCGCGGGCCGGCCACACGGAGAAGTCCCTGCGGGACGACTCCCGCCAGGCCGTGGGCGCGACCCGCACCAGCCGGTCCGGGTCCAGTGCCGCCTCCACGGCGGGGTGACGGGTGCGCGGCACGTCGTCGGCGTCGTCGCCGCCGCCCGGAAGCAGGAGCAGCGTCCCGCACACCGCGAGCGCGGCGGCGGCCACCACGGCCGCCCTGGTGTGCATGCGGCGGCGCATCAGGTCGGTGGGCCGCACCTGGAGCGAGCAGGCGTCGAACTCGGCCGAGCGGAGCAGTTCCGCGCCGCGTGTGCCGTCCGCCACCCCCTCCGCCTCGGCGAGAGCGGAGTCCGGGTCGGCCGCCCCCGCCGCCGTCAGCACCTGGCGCAGATCGTGGTCGGGCAGCTTCTCCAGATGGCGCAGCACGTACGCGGCCCTGCCCGGCCCGGACAGTGCGGAGAGGCGCTGGTCCAGGGCGAGTTCGTCGGCGCCCCCCGAGCGGGGGAAGACCCGCAGACCCCACACGTGCGGCAGCAGCGGCGGGAACTGGGCGCGCCGGGGCAGTGCCCGCCGCCGCAGCGGCTGCGACGCGTCCAGCGCCTGGCGCAGCACCCGCTCCCGCACGTACCGGTACCCCGGGTCGCCGGCGCCTTCCGGACGGCGGGCCCGCGGCACAGCCGCGACGGGCAGCACGGCGGCGGTGTCGCCGCGGGGGAGCGAACGCTGCACGACGGCATGGGCGGTCAGCACGCGGCGGCCCTGGCCGAGGGACGGCGGCAGCACCAGGTAGGCGATCCGCACCAGGCGGGGATAGTGCTCGACGACGGCCGCCTCCGCCTGCCCGAGACCCACCCCCGGCCGGATCCCTGAGCCGTCCTCCGTCCCGGTCGTGGCGTCGGCGGTGACGGGGCCTGCGAGGGGGTCCGGGGAGGGAACGAGGTCGTGTGGGCGCACGTTCAGCAGAACGAGCGAATCGTCGTATGGTCACCGGGCGCGACGCGGGCGCGAGCGCGTCAGGCCGGGACGACCAGTCGCCCGCGGATGCGTTCCAGCGCCGCCTGCGTGACGCCGAGCCCCTCCCGCACGTACTTCTCCATGGAGCCGTAGCGCGCGTCGACCTCGTCCAGGGCGGCCGCCAGGTAGTCGGGGACGACGCCGATGACCGACAGCGCCGTCTCCGGCTGCCCGCCCTGAAGGGTGTATCCCTCGACGAGCGGGGCGAACGCCTCACGCACCGCCATGTTGACGGACATGTACTCGGCCTCCACCGTCTCCGGCGTCGCGCCGAGCAGTGTGAGCACGATCGTCGCCGCCCAGCCCGTGCGGTCCTTGCCGGCCGTGCAGTGGAACAGCAGCGGTCCCGCATCGGGGTCCGCGACCTCGTTCAGGAACGCCCGGTACGACGAACGTGCCGAGTCGGTCGTCACGAACCCCCGGTAGATGTCGCTGTACAGCTCCCGGCCCCGGCCGCCGCCGAGTTCCTGCTCGGCGACGGCCGGATCGCTGAGCAGCCGCCGCAGCCGGGCCGCCGCCGGCGTCCGGCCGGCGGCCACCTGGTCCGCCAGGACGTCGGCGGGCAGCAG
>NZ_JBSGZJ010000244.1:6435-10591 GCF_053610925.1 Streptomyces sp. NPDC054847
GCCTCACGCTCCGCCCGGGTGCGGAAGTCGACGACGGTACGGATGCCGAGGGCGGCGACGGCCGGGTCGGACGCGGCGTCCATCCGGTCCAGCTGCCCTGAGCGGAACAGCAGACCGCTGCGCACCGACCGGCCGCCGGGCAGAGGCGTGCCGCCCAGATCGCGGAGGTTCGCGACGGTGGTGGAGGGGATCGCGTTCATGATGCGGAATGTAGGCCCACCGGACGTCGGCCGCCGGTCGCGACACCGCCGCCCGTCAAGGACCAGCCGCTGAACCGCACCGTCCCGCGCGCACCGCTCCCGCCGTTCGTGGCGCTCATGAAGAACCCGGCGTCCTGCGTCGCCGACGTGCCCGGCACCGACACGGTGGCGACCGGGCGCCAGGTGGTGCCGCCGTCGGTGGAGCACGCGCCGGTGAAGGACGTCCCGGCGTTCTTCGTGAGCCGGAGCAGCACCGGCGCCCTGACCCCGGCGATCCGGCCGTAGGCGTCGAGCGTGCCGTCGCCGTTCGTGTCGTACGACAGCACGACGCCCTGCCCCGGGGTCACTGCCAGGTTCAGGAAGCCCACGTCCCCGGGGGTCGCCAGCGAGTTGCGGACCATGATCCCGGCGCGTGCCCAGGGGTCGGTGTCGTCCTGCGCGTCCACCCGCAGCACGATGCTCGCGCCCTCGGTGAACGCCCCGGGCAGGTAGGCGGTGCCGAACTGGGCGGTGCCGCGCCACAGGTCGTTGCCCGCCCCGTTGATCGCGAACCGGCCGCCGAGCCGGCCGAAGACGGCGCCGTTGGAGGTGAAGGTGCGCCATGCCGGGTCCAGCGGCGCGGCGATGTACACGCTGCCCGGCTGCGTGGTGGTGACCCGGTCCTCGCCAAGCGGCCCGTACCGCGTGGTGAGCTCGTACGGCATGGGCGTCAGCGGCTCCGTCAGCGGATCAGCGGGCGCCGTCACCCGCCAGGAGACCTTGCCCCTCCCTCCGGCCGGGACGCCCTCCAGAGCCGTCGGGCCCTCGGGGGAGGCGTCGAGCCCGGCGAGCGCGAAGTCGATCCTGCCGGTGCCGCTGAGCCCGTTGACGTTGCGGAAGACCGCCGTCACGGTGCCCGTGCTCCCGGGGGCGAACGCCGGCGGTTCCACCTCCACCGTCACGACGCCCTGGTAGGGCGCGCGGGCCAGCGCCTCGAACACGCGGAGGGCCGTGCGGTACGCGTCCCCGGTCGGCCGCACCGGGTAGGTGCGGCGTTCCAGGGTCCACGCCTCCTCCTGGGGATACCAGTCGAAGGGCTTCGGCGCCCTGCCCGCGGCCATCGCGTCGGCCTGCTCCGTCAGGAACGCCTCCCACTGCGGCACATGGACGTCGGCCATCAGCCCCTGCCAGTCCCGGTTGGCGTAGTTGCTGAGGGTGTTCGCGGTCGGACGGTCCGCCCAGGTGGTGATCAGGGCGCGCGCGGTGCGCTCCAGGCGCACCGCCTCCTCCGGACCGGTCGCCAGCCGCTTCGCGTCCTCCAGCCACGGTCCGAGCAGGAACCGGCGGTGGCAGCCGGCCATCGTGTCGCTGAGCCGCATCAGCTTCAGCCACAGGGCCGACACGGCGCGGAAGGTGGCCACGTCCTTGTTGCGGTGCGCGGCCCGCAGCGCCGGCTGAAGCGTGCGGGAGCGGTTTGCCAGCGCCTGACGGGCCACATCCGTCAGATCGTGGCGGTACGTGTCGGAGTCACGCAGCGACGGCCGTACGGCGAGCAGCGCGGCGAACGCCCGGTCGAAGCCCGCCGGGTCGAAGGCGGTGCCGATCGACGTCGTCAGCGACGGCCGGCGCGAGAACAGCGAGTCGTACGGCCGGCCGTCCGTGCTCGTCAGCTTGTACGCCGTCGCCGCCAGCGCGGCGAACGCCTCCCGCGCCGAGCGGTCGACGCCGCCGTACCGGATCTGCGCGTACTCGGCGAACCATGCCTCCCGGTCGATCCGCTCCTCGCGCCAGGCCAGTTCGCTGAACAGTTCCAGCGCCGCCGGGTCCCGCTCCGCCGCCTCCGGCATGTACGCGGTGCCCACCAGCGCACTGCCCGGCTTGTCGCGCCAGGCCGTGAATTTCTCCGTCCACCGGTCGGTGTTCGCGCCGATCGTCGTACGGCCGCCGAAGTTGGGGATCGTGCCGAAGGCGTACGGAGCCCCGCCCCAGTCCGCCTCCCGGTCGGTGACCGTGTCCAGGTCGGAGAGGCCGTCGACGACGAGGACGCGGGAGGTGTCGATCGAGTCGAGCAGCGCCCGGCGCGGGTTGGCCTGCCAGCCGAGGATCACCCAGGTGGCATCGGGCCGGGCCGTTCGAAGGGAGGTCTCCACCGCGCGTGCGGCGTCCGGGACCGGCACGTCGCCCGCGGTGCCGCCCTCGTGCAGCAGGTCCATCTTGAAGAGCGACACGTCGCCGAACAGGTCGCCCTGATGCCGGTAGAAGGCCGCGGCGACGTCGGAGAACGCCTGCGTCCGCGGGTCCAGCCAGTCGGGCCGGCGCATTCCGCCGCCCCAGGTGCCCTGCGGGATCACCCGCGCGTCACTGCCGGGGTTGTGGCCGGGGAAGTCGTCGGGCACGGTGCCGAAATAGCCCGGCACCACCGGATGCATGCCCAGCTCCCGCAGCCGGTCGGCGATCCGCCGGCCCAGCCCGGCCCGGCGCTCGATGAGGGCCGCCGACATCGGGCCGCCGTACTCGCTCATGTTCTGGAGCAGCCACCACGGCTGGTGCGAGGGCGCCGGCAGCCAGGTCCTGGCCTCCTCGTCCGAGTAGCCGAAGTCCGTCAGCAGCCGGTGGTAGACGGCCTCCTGTCCGGGCGTCACCAGGACCTCGTTGCAGCCGTGCAGGGCCAGGACGTCGATCAGCCGCTCCCAGCGGGGCC
The DNA here is from genome assembly GCF_053610925.1 of Streptomyces sp. NPDC054847. NCBI lineage: Bacteria > Bacillati > Actinomycetota > Actinomycetes > Kitasatosporales > Streptomycetaceae > Streptomyces > Streptomyces sp. NPDC054847. Next base: position 9,316 of record NZ_JBSGZJ010000244.1, read on the forward strand.
AGTCGGCGTAGGGGGCGGTGTAGCCGTCGTGCGTGTCGTTGTACGCGAACCGGTGCGGGACCGTGGCCCTCCGCTCGAGCGGGCGACGGGGCGCGGGCAGCCGTCGGGGCAGGTCCAGCCGGGACCCGGACCACGAGATGTGCGCCCGGCAGACGTACTTGAGATACCAGTGCACCCCAGTCAGCAGGACCGCCGGACCGGTGCCGGCCACCTCGATGCGGCCGGTCGAGCCGGTGACCTGGAACCGCTCGGGACCGGTCAGCGCCGTCAGCCGCAACTGGTCGGCATGGTCGGGCAGCAGGCGGTGCAGCGCGGCGACGGCGGGGCCAATGCCGAACGCGTCCCCGGCGCCCGCGCCCGGTGCCGGGGGCGGGGAGGCCGGACGGGGCAGAGCGGTGGCCGCGGGAGTGTGCGCGGCGAGCACCGCGCCGGCTCCCACAGCTCCCGCAGTGCCCAGCAGCGTACGTCTCGACAACTCGTTCACGAGCGCTCCTCCGCGTTGCTGACGCGACAACAGGTGCGTGCGGAGCGCAGGTTACCTGCGGTTCTGCCGCGCGAAGGGAGAGCGGGAAGGCACCATGGCCGGATGCGGACGAGTACGAGCACCAGCACACGGCGGGCGGCCCGGACAGGACTGGCAGTTGTCGTCCTGGTCCTGGCGACGGCCTGCGGCTCCGGCGACGGCGACGACGGGCGTGTCGGACCCGACAAGGGCGCGAAGGCGCCGAAGACGGCGACCGGCAGCCTGGAGGACCTCGCACGCCAGGCCGAATGCGAACCGAACATCCAGACGGACGCGGACGAATTGCGCCAGGCCAACTGCAGGACGGCCGACGGCAAGTACATCCTCGCGACCTTCGCCACCGACCGCGGCCAGCGGGAGTGGATCAACGAGGCCAACGACTACGGCGGCACCTATCTGGTCGGGCGCAAGTGGGTCGCGGTCGGCGACGAGAAGGTCGTGGCGGCCCTGCGGGACCGGCTCGGCGGCACCGTCGAGACCGGGGCGCAGCACGGCTCCGGCCACGGCGGCGACGGCGGTGGGGACAGCGGCGGCGAGGTCGGTGGCCACGACGGTCACGAGGGTCACGACGGCGGCGCGGGCAGCGGCGAGAGCGGCGGGAGTGCCGGGGAGGGGCACGAAGAGCACCAGGGGAGCTGACCGGCCCCTTCGGCTCGGGCCGGTCCGGGTAGTGCTGCCCGCCGGCCCGGGAGAGGCCGTGCCGTGCCGTCCGCAGACGGAAAGAGGCCGGGCCGGTCCGGGAATCTCCCGGAC
>NZ_JBSGZJ010000245.1:0-10540 GCF_053610925.1 Streptomyces sp. NPDC054847
CGCGCGTTCAGGGGCGCGGCGGCCCACGGCCCGGGCGGCCATGGGGCGTCGTGTGCCGGAGTGTCCTCGCCGATACCGCGACCGATGCAAGCGCTTCTCCGAAACAAACCAGACTTCGCATCGAATCCTGTCCGAAGCATTGACGGCACGCCAAGTCGGCCCTACGTTCGGCGCGTTGCACTTCGTACGTCATATATGAGACGCGATACGCGAGATCTGAGAGTGCTGATGACCTTCGCTCCCACCCCGATCCCCTCCCGCACCCAGTTCGTGCTGGAGGCGATCAAGCACGCCATCCTCACCGGCGGCCTCAGCCCGGGCCAGTCCCTGGTCGAGACCGAACTGGCCGCGCGGTTCGGTGTGTCGAAGACCCCGGTGCGGGAGGCGCTCAAGACCCTGGCCGGCACGGGGCTCGTGGTGATGAGCCAGTACAAGGGCGCCACCGTCCGCATGGTCGATGCCGACATGGCGCGCGAGGTGTACGACGTGCGGCTGCTGCTCGAGCCGGAGGCGCTGCGGCGCTCCATCACCCGCAACGCCTCGCTCGAGGACGCGCGGACGGCACTCGTCAGGGCCGACGAGGCGGCCGATCAGGCCGAACGGTCCCTGGCCAACCGAGAGTTCCACCGGGCCCTGTATCTGCCCTGCGGCAATCCGCTGCTGGCCCGGATGCTCGACGAGGTCCGCGACCAGGCGGCCCTGGTCTCCACCGTGGCGTGGGCCGCCGACCCGTCCTGGCAGCGGGAGGCCGACGAGCACCGCGAGATCCTTCAGCTCGCCCTCGCCGGGGACGCCGACGCCGCGGCCCGCGCACTGCACGAGCACATCGACTCGTTCGTGCAGCGGGCGTTCCCCGAGCAGGCCGAGGAGGACCAGGCATGAGCACCGATCCCGGCTTCAGCACGCTGCGCGAGGCCCTCGCCGACGTGGTGGCCATCCCGGTCACGCCCTTCACCCCCGACGACACCGTCGACACCGTCGCGCACCGGGCGCTGGTGCGCCGGCTGCTCGACGGCGGGGTACGCACCCTCACCCCCAACGGCAACACCGGCGAGTACTACGCGCTCGACCCCGACGAGCGGCGCGCCGTCACGGAGCTGACCCTCGAGGAGTCCGCCGGCCGGGCCGCCGTCCTCGTCGGCGTCGGTCTGGACGTGCCGACCGCGGTCGCCTCCGCACGGCACGCGCGGGAGGCGGGCGCGCAGATGGTGATGGTGCATCAGCCGGTGCACCCCTATGTTTCGCAGGACGGCTGGCTCGACTACCACCGGGCGATCGCCGAGGCCGTGCCCGAGCTCGGCGTGGTCCCCTATGTACGCAGCCCGCATCTGCGCGGCGAGCGGATGGCGCGCCTCGGGGAGCTGTGCCCCAATGTCGTCGGGGTGAAGTACGCGGTGCCGGACGCGGCGCAGTTCGCGGCGTTCGCCCGCGACGCGGGCCTCGAGCGGTTCGTGTGGATCGCCGGTCTCGCGGAGCTGTACGCGCCCGCCTACTTCTCCGCCGGCGCCACCGGCTTCACCTCCGGGCTGGTCAACATCTCCCCGTCGGTCTCGCTGGAGATGCTCGCCGCGCTGCGCGCCGGTGACCACGCGGCGGCGATGAAGGTGTGGGAGCGCATCCGGCCGCTCGAGGACCTGCGTGCCGCCCACCGGTCGGCGGACAACGTCACGGTCGTCAAGGAGGCCCTCGCCGCGCTCGGACTGTGCCGCCGTGACGTGCGCCCGCCCAGCAGTCCGCTCCCGCAGAAGCGGCGTGCCGAGGTCGCCGGGCTCGTGGCCGGGTGGGGCATATGAGCCTGCGGCCGGAGCAGTTGCGCAGCCACCAGTGGTACGGGACCGACGGGCTGCGCTCGTTCTCCCACCGGGCCCGTACCCGTCAGCTCGGGTATCTGCCGGAGGAGCATCTCGGCAAGCCCGTGATCGCGGTCCTCAACACCTGGTCGGACATCAATCCGTGCCATGTGCATCTGCGTGACCGGGCCCAGGCCGTGAAGCGGGGGGTGTGGCAGGCGGGCGGGTTCCCGCTGGAGTTCCCCGTCTCCACACTGTCGGAGACGTTCCAGAAGCCGACGCCGATGCTCTACCGCAACATGCTGGCGATGGAGACGGAGGAGCTGCTGCGCTCCTACCCGGTGGACGGCGCGGTGCTGATGGGCGGCTGCGACAAGTCCACGCCCGCGCTGCTGATGGGCGCCGCGAGCGCGGACCTGCCGACGGTGTTCGTGCCCGCGGGGCCGATGCTGCCGGGCCACTGGCGCAACGAAGTCCTGGGCTCCGGCACGGACATGTGGAAGTACTGGGACGACAAGCGGGCAGGGCTCATCGGCGACTGCGAGATGAGCGAGCTGGAGAGCGGTCTCGCCCGCTCCCCCGGCACGTGCATGACGATGGGGACCGCCGCGACCCTGATGGCCGCGGCGGAGGCACTCGGGGTGACGGTCCCCGGCGCCTCGTCCGTCCCCGCGGTCGACTCCGGGCACGACCGCATGGCCGCGGCGTCCGGGATGCGGATCGTGGAGCTGGTGCGCCAGGACCTGCGGCTGTCGCGAATCCTGACCCGCGAGGCGTTCGAGGACGCGGTGACCACGGTCCTCGGTCTCGGCGGCTCCACCAACGCCGTCATCCACCTGATCGCCATGGCCGGGCGTGCGGGGGTGACACTGCGCCTGGACGACTTCGACCGGATCGCCCGTACGGTGCCGGTGCTGGCCAACGTCCGTCCGGGCGGCGGGCCTTACCTGATGGAGGACTTCCACTTCGCGGGCGGGCTGCCCGGTTTCCTGTCCCGGATCCGTGACCTGCTCCATCTGGACCGGCCCACGGTCGCCCACGCCACCCTGCGGCAGCAGCTCGAGGGCGCCCAGGTGCACAACGACGATGTGATCCGCCCCCGTGACAATCCCGTCGCGAAGGAGGGAGGGGTCGCGGTGCTGCGCGGGAACCTCTGTCCTGACGGGGCGGTCATCAAGCACATCGCCGCCGATCCGAATCTGCTGAAGCACACCGGACCGGCCGTGGTGTTCCCGGACTACCGGACGATGCAGCGCACGATCAACGATCCGTCGCTCGGCATCACCGCCGGTCATGTCCTGGTGCTTCAGGGCGCCGGCCCCAAGGGCGGTCCCGGTATGCCGGAGTACGGGATGCTGCCGATCCCGGACCATCTGCTCAAGCAGGGTGTGCGGGACATGGTCCGGATCTCCGACGCCCGCATGAGCGGCACCAGTTACGGCACGTGCGTCCTGCACATCGCGCCCGAGTCCTACGTCGGAGGGCCGCTGGCCCTGGTCCGCACCGGGGACCTGATCACCCTCGACGTCGAGGCGCGTTCCCTCCGTCTGGAGGTCACCGACGCCGAGTTGGAGCGTCGCCGCTCCGAGTGGACGCCGCCGCCCGCCCGCTACGAGCGCGGCTACGGAGCCCTTTACAGCGAGCAGGTCACCCAGGCCGACACGGGATGCGACTTCGCCTTCCTGGCCAGGCCCGGCGAAGTGCCGGATCCCTACGCGGGCTGAGCCCCGCGGCCCCCGCCCCTCTTCGCACGCCCCTTCCTCTCCTCTTCGCCCAGCCCCTTTCTTCTTCGCCCGACATCCGCACAGCGCCGGAGAAAGCGCTTACCCCAGATCGGAGATGCAGTCATGGCCCACGCTGTGGCGCAGAAATCGCCAGGGCCACCGGCCCGGCGGCCCGGAGCCCGCGGCCGCCGCACGGGAGCGGCGCCCCGCCGGCTGCCGTATCTGCTGATAGCCCCCGCCGGGCTGCTGATGCTGGGCTTCATCGCCTATCCGGTGCTCAGCGTCTTCTACTACAGCCTTCAGGAGTACAACCCGACCAAGCCCTGGCGGAACGGTTTCGCGGGCCTGTCGAACTTCACGACGATCTTCACGGACGACCCCCACTTCTGGGACACACTGACATTCAGCCTCAAGTGGGTCGTCGTCGAGGTGAGTCTCCAGCTGCTGTTCGGACTGGCGCTCGCCCTGATCGTCAACCAGACCTTCGTCGGCCGGGCCCTCGGGCGCGCACTGGTCTTCTCGCCCTGGGCGGTCTCCGGGGTGCTGACCTCCGCGATCTGGGTCCTGCTCTACAACTCCCAGACCGGCATCACCCGTTACCTCGCGGACCTGGGCATCGGCGAGTACGGCACCTCGTGGCTGTCCGACACCGCCACCGTCTTCCCGGCCGCCGTGGTCGCGGACCTGTGGCGCGGCGTTCCCTTCTTCGCCATCCTCATCCTCGCCGACCTCCAGTCCGTGCCGAAGGACCTGTACGAGGCGGCGGAGGTGGACGGCGCCAACCGGGTGCGGCAGTTCCTCCACATCACCCTGCCGCACCTGAAGGACGCGATCATCCTCTCCACGCTGCTGCGGGCGGTCTGGGAGTTCAACAACGTCGACCTGCTGTACACCCTCACCGGCGGCGGACCCGCCGGCGAGACGACCACGCTGCCGCTCTACATCGCCAACACCAGCGTCGACGCCCATGACTTCGGCTACGCCTCCGCGCTGACGACGGTGGCGTTCGTGATCCTGCTCTTCTTCTCGATGGTCTATCTGCGCCTGAGCAAGTTCGGAGGCCAGGACAAGTGATCACCACACAGGCCACACGCGGCGCGGCGCCCGTGCCCGTCGTCCCGCCCCCCGCCCGGCCGGCGCCCACGAAGCGCCGGCGCGCGTGGGACGAGGTGCCGCGGTGGCAGATCTATCTGCCGCTCGGCGTCTACCTCCTCTTCACCCTCATCCCCTTCTACTGGATCCTGCTGTTCGCGGTCCGTCCGACCGGCTCCACCTCGCTGGTGCCGTGGCCGATGACGGGCGAGCACTTCGAGAAGGTGTGGACGGAGCGCAGCTTCGCGACCTTCTTCCAGAACAGCCTCATCACCGGCGTCGCCGTCCTGGTGATGACCACGGTCGTCGCGCTGGCCGGCGGTTACGCCCTCGCCCGTTTCGACTTCCGCCTCAAGAGGGGCTTCATGCTGGCCCTGCTGTGCTCCCAGTTCGTACCGGGCGCGCTGCTGCTGGTACCGCTCTTCGAGATCTTCGCGGGCCTGCAGATGATCAATTCACTGGTCAGCGTCATCATCGCGGAGACCGTTTTCCAGCTGCCGCTGTCGATGATCCTGATCAGCGGCTTCATCAGGAACGTGCCGTACTCCCTGGAGGAGGCGGCATGGGTGGACGGCTGCAACCGCTTCAGCGCCTTCCGGATCGTGGTGCTGCCCCTGCTGCGGCCGGGTCTCGTCGCCGTCGGCTCCTTCGCGTTCGTCCACGCCTGGAACCACTTCCTGTTCGCGCTGATGTTCCTCAACAACCAGGACAAGCAGACCATCCCGGTCGGTCTCAACACCCTGATGGGCGCGGACAGCGTCGACCTCGGCGCCCTGGCCGCGGGCGGTGTGATCGCCGCCGTTCCCGTCGTCATCGTGTTCGCGTTCATCCAGAAGTGGCTGATCACGGGCTTCAGCGCCGGGGCGGTGAAGGGATGAGCACCGTGGTGGAGCCGCTGCCCGTCGTGCTGGCGGGCGCCCGGGGTCACGGCCGGCAGCACCTGACCAACATCGCCCGGCTCCAGAAGGAGGGACTGGTGCGCCTGGCCGGGGTCTGCGAGCTGCGCCCGCTGTCGCCCGACGAACTCGCCGGTCTCGACGGCTTCGACGGGTCCGCGGCGCACCTCGCGCCGGAGCAGGGGCAGGACCTGGACGCGCTCCTCGCCTCGACCGGCGCCCGGATCGTCGTGGTCTGCACACCGATCCAGACGCATACGGATCTGGCGCTGACCGCCGCCCGGCACGGTGCGCACCTGCTGCTCGAGAAGCCGCCCGCCCCCTCGTACGAGGAGTTCCGGCGGATGGCCGACGGGGTCGCCCGGGCAGGAGTGGTCTGCCAGATCGGGTTCCAGTCCCTGGGTTCGCACGCGTTGCCGGCCGTCCGCGCGCTCGTCGAGGACGGCGTGATCGGCGAGGTGCGCGGCGTGGGGGCGGCCGGGGCATGGGTGCGGGGCGAGGCGTACTTCCGGCGCTCCCCGTGGGCGGGCCGACGGCGTCTCGACGGTGTCGACGTGGTCGACGGGGTGCTGACGAATCCGCTCGCCCACGCGGTGTCGACGGCTCTGGCGCTGGAGGGCAGCACACGGACCGAGGAAGTGGCGGGCGTGGAGGCGGAGTTGTTCCGCGCCAACGACATCGAGTCCGACGACACGTCGTGCGTCCGGGTGACGACGTCACGCGGGGGCCGGGTCACCGTGGCCGCCACGCTCTGCGCCGAGGTGGCCTCCGAGCCGTACGTGGTGGTGCACGGCAGCAGCGGGCGCATCACGTTCTGGTACAAGCAGGACCGCGTGCTGGTCCAGCGGTCCGGGCACGGCCCGCACGAGACCGTTCACGGCAGGACCGATCTGCTGGAGAACCTCGTCCGGCACCTGACACGGGGGGACGCGCTGCTGGTGCCGCCTGATGTCTGCGGCGCGTTCATGCGCGTCGTCGAGGCGGTGCGCACGACCCCGGAACCGGTCCGGCTGCCGCCGGACGCCTGGCGGCAGGCCGAGGAGGGGAACGCCCCGCGCCGGGTGGTCCCGGGGATCGACGCGCTGGTCGCCGCCGGCGCCGAGTCGCTCCGCCTGTACTCGGAACTCGGCGCGCCCTGGGCCCTGTCGACGGAGGTCACCACACCATGAGCTCCACGACGCAGCTGTACTGCGCGGGCCGGCCCGTCGGCCGCTACTCGCTCCCCGCCGACCTGGACCGGCGATCCTCCCCCCGTCCCTGTCTTCATCCCGTCACCACGCTGGCCGGCGTCCCGGTGACCGAACTGGCGCCGACGGACCATCCGCACCACCTGGGCGCCGGGGTGGCCGTACCGGATGTGGAGGGCCACAACTTCTGGGGCGGACGGACCTTCGTACGGGGGCAGGGCCCCACCGAGCTCGACAACCACGGGCAGCAGCGCCACGACGGCTTCAAACTCCGCGACCCGGACGGCTTCGTGGAGGAGCTGAGCTGGGTGGCCGGCGGTCGCCGGCTGCTGCGCGAGCACCGCACGGTGGCGGTCACGCCTCTCACCGACACCGCCTGGGCGCTGGACCTCACGTTCTCCCTGACCAATGCGAGCGGTGCGGCACTGTCCGTGGGCAGTCCCGCCACCAACGGACGCGACGGCGCCGGTTACGGCGGCTTCTTCTGGCGGGCGCCGAAGGAGCCGGCGGCTCCGGCCGTGTTCACCGCGGACGCGGAGGGCGAGAGCGCGGTGCACGGTGCGCGGGCCGACTGGCTGGCCGTGGCGGGGCAGGGCTGGACGCTGGTCTTCGCCGGGGCGACCGCGCGGACCCGGGAGGACCCCTGGTTCGTCCGGGCCGGCGAGTACCCGGGCGTCGGCTCGTCGCTCGCCACGGTGGAGCGGCTGCCGCTGGGACCGGAGGAGACGCTCGTGCGCCGCGTCGTCACCGTCGTCGCCGACGGGCGCCTGGACCGGGACGGCGCCGCGGCCCTGGTCCACAAGGCGGTGACGGCATGAGGACCGGGGACCTCGGCGACGGGACGTACCGCAATCCCGTTCTCGCCGCCGACTGGTCCGACCCCGACGTGGTCCGGGTCGGCGACGACTTCTATCTCACCGCGTCCAGCTTCGGACGGGCCCCCGGGCTGCCTCTGCTGCACTCCCGGGACCTCGTCAACTGGACCCTGATCGGGCACGCGCTGGAGCGGCTGGAGCCCGCGGCCGCCTTCGCGCTGCCCCGGCAGGACAGCGGGGTGTGGGCGCCGTCGATCCGTCATCACGACGGGCGTTTCTGGATCTTCTGGGGCGACCCGGACCACGGGATCTGGCAGGTCAACTCGACGGACGTACGCCGGGGCTGGAGCCGTCCGCATCTGGTGAAGGAGGGCAAGGGGCTGATCGACCCCTGCCCGCTGTGGGACGAGGAGACCGGCGAGGCGTACCTCGTCCACGCCTGGGCCCGCTCCCGGTCGGGGATCAACAACCGGCTCACCGGCCATCGGATGCGGCCCGACGGCAGCGCGCTGCTCGACGAGGGGAAGACCGTCGTCGACGGGGACGGCATCCCGGGCTGGTTCACCCTCGAGGGCCCCAAGCTGTACCGGCACGACGGCTGGTTCTGGATCCTGGCCCCGGCCGGCGGTGTCGCGACGGGATGGCAGGGCGCGCTGCGCTCACGGGACTTCTTCGGCCCGTACGAGGAGCGTGTCGTCCTCGAACAGGGCGACACGCCCGTCAACGGGCCGCATCAGGGCGGCTGGGTACGCACCCGGTACGGCGAGGACTGGTTCCTGCACTTCCAGGACCGCGGGGCCTACGGACGCGTGGTCCACCTCCAGCCGATGCAGTGGGACGACGACGGCTGGCCCGTGCTCGGTGACGGGGGCTCGCCCGTCCTCCTCCATCCCAAACCCGACCTGCCGGAGCAGCCGCGGTCCGCCCCCGCCGCCGACGACGGCTTCCCCGGAGGGCGCTTCGGCCGCCAGTGGCAGTGGGCGGCGAACCCGGGCGAGGGCTGGGCCCCGCTGCACTCGGGCGACGGTCTGCGGCTGACGTGCTTACGCGGCGACGACGCGCACGACCTGCGCCGGCTGCCGCACGTCCTCACCCAGCGGCTGCCCGCGACCGACGCGGTCATCGAGGTCGAACTGCGCCTGGACGACGAGGAACCGGGCGCACGGGCGGGCCTCGCGGTGCTCGGCGACGCGTACGCCTGGATCGGCCTGGAGCGGGACGCCGACGGCACGGTCCAGCTGGTGCACCGCTTCGCGGAGGCGGCCGCGGCGCGCGAACGGGACGCGGCACGCCCGCGGCCCGCGCCGGAGGGCCGGGCGCTGCTGCGGATCGGGACCGGGGCAGGTGCCAGGTGCCGCTTCTCTGCCGCCGTGCCCGGAGCCGGCCAGGACGGGTTCGTGCCGTCCGGCCAGGTCTTCACCGCCACCCCCTGGCGCTGGACCGGTGCCCTCCTCGGCCTGTTCGCCACCGCGCCCGCCGCGGAGCGGACAGCGGCGGCAGGTCACACCGGCGCCGCGACGTTCACACAGTTCCGCATCACCTTTCCCAGCGCCTCCTCACGGATACGCACACCCGCACGGACACGCACACCCGTACGAGCAGAAAAGAGCCGACCATGACGATCTTCCACCGGGGACGGGGCAGAGCCGCCTCCTTCCTCGCCCTCACCACGGCGCTCCTGTTGACCGCCACCGCCTGCGGCGACGACGGCAGCGGCGGCGCCGGGGACAAGGGCGGCGAGGGGTCCGGCAAGGGCGAGATCACCTTCTGGGACAACAACGGCGGTGTCCGCACCGACGTGTGGAAGGAGATCATCGCGGAGTTCGAGAAGAAGCACCCGGACATCGACGTCAACTACGTCGGCGTCGCCTCGACGGAGGTCCAGTCGAAGTACGACACCGCCATCCAGGGCGGCGGCCTGCCGGACGTCGGCGGCGTCGGGGCGGCGATGCTGGCGGGTATCGCCGCACAGGACGCGCTGGAGCCGCTCGACGAGCGCATCGCCGCGAGTCCTCTCAAGGGCAAACTGAACGCCGGCATGGTGGAGAACGTGAAGGCCGCGGGCGGCCAGGACCGTATGTTCACCGTGCCCACGTCCGCCAGCAACGGCGTGCTGTACTACCGCACCGACCTCTTCGAGGAGGCCGGTCTGGAACCGCCCACCACCTGGGCGAAGTTCTTCACGGCGGCGGACAGGCTCACGGCGAAGGACAAGAACCGCTTCGGCTACACCATCCGCGGCGGCGCCGGGTCCATCGCCCAGGCGCTCGACGCGATGTACGGCCAGAGCGGCATCGACACCTTCTGGCAGGGCGACAGGACCACGGTCAACGCCCCCGAGAACGTGGCGGCGCTGGAGAAGTACGCGGCACTGTTCAAGAAGAACACCCCTGCCGCGGACGTGAACAACGACTTCACCAAGATGGTCGCCCAGTGGGACAGCGGCGAGATCGGCATGCTGAACCACAACCTGGGCTCCTACAAGGACCATGTGAAGGCGCTCGGCACGGAGAAGTTCCGTGGCATCCCCCTGCCGACCACCGACGACGGCACACGGGTGCAGGTCTCCAACCCGGTCGACGGTCTGGGCCTGTTCAAGTCGAGCAAGAACAAGACGGCCGCCTGGAAGTTCATCGAGTTCGCCGCGTCCCACGAGTCCAACAGCCGGTGGAACGAGTCGGCCGGCGCGATCCCGGCCCACACCGACGCGGCCAAGGACGCCTGGGTGCAGAAGGCGGAGCCCACCAGGCTGGCGGCGGAGGCGCTGTCCAGCGGTTCGACGAAGATCGTGCAGTTGCCTTACTACCTGCCCGACTGGAACACCATCTCCAAGGCCGGGAACGAGCCGGCCTTCCAGAAGGTGCTGCTCGGCAAGATGTCGGCGAAGGACTTCCTCGACTCCCTGGCGGAGCAGCTCAACGAGGCCCAGGCCGAGTGGAAGCAGCAGAACGGGTGAGGCCGACCCGTCGTCAGGTGGTCGCGGCGGGGGGGCGGCGTGCCCGCGCCGCCGCGGGGGGCCCCCCCGCCCCGGGCCGG
>NZ_JBSGZJ010000246.1:0-10522 GCF_053610925.1 Streptomyces sp. NPDC054847
CATCGGGCGGCCCCTTTCCGCGAGTTCGACAGCGCATGCTCAGCCCTCCGGGAGGCGCCGAGTCCGGGCTGTGTTCGACCGCTGTCGGTCCGTGGCCGACCCGCCGGCCGGTGCGGACGGTCAGACTTCCGTGACGGCCCGCCCGTACGGGACGAGTCGTACCGGCCCCACCAGTCCGTAGTTCTGCCGCTTGGCGACCCCGAACACCGGTGCGTTGGAGACCCGCAGCCGGTTGAGCAGCGACGTGGCCACTTCCACCTCGATGGTGTTGGTGCCGCGGCGCAGCCACGGGCCGACGTCGACGACGGCCGTCAGCTGGTCCGCGGGCGGCAGTGCGCGTCCGTTGACCGTGACCCGGTAGGTGTCGAAGACCTCGCCCAGTTCCAGCAGGGCTCCGTGGCCGCCGGTCCAGGCCGGTCCCAGCGTCACAGTGGTGCGGTACCTGCCCACGCCCGACGAATCGGCCAGCTCGGGGATCTCGGGCCAGGGCCTGAGCCCGTCGAGCTCGATCGTGCGCAGGTGCTTGGTGGTGCTCGACGCGGTGGCCCCGGGAGTCCAGTCCTCGGCCGTCAGCGTCCAGCGCGTGAGCGCCATCGGCTCGGCGACGTCCTCGATGGTGGCGCTGACGGTGGCGCCGTTATGGAGCGTGGTGGCGTAGGTGCCCGGCCGGCCGTCTCGGATCTCCAGCCGGCCGTCCTTCGCGCGGCGGACCTCGGACGCCTGGCTGGATGTCGCGTTCCAGCGGGGTGCGGGGCCGGGAGCCCACTTTCCGGCCCGGGCCGTCGCGATGATCGTCGTGGCTCCCGGCGCCAGAGATATGCGGAGCCGGATGCGTCCGTCGTCGAGACGGGTGTAGGACGTGAGCGGTTCGATGGTGCCGGTCCAGGCGTCCAGCCGGTACGGGACGACGTCCGGCCTGCGGGTGGTGAGCGTGACGTCGTGGCTGATGGGCGTGCCGGTCGAACCCTTCTTGCTGACGGCGTCGTTGGCGAAGAAGTAGTAGTCCGCCTCCGTGTCGGCCCGGTGCGTGTGCAGGAGCATCGACGACTGCGCGTACTCGACGTCGCGCTTCAGGCCCAGCGCGGCGATGGCCTGGGGGACGTCGGGGCGATCGGCGACGTTGAACACGCTGGGCTGCGCCAGCAGTTCGGCGATCAGCCGCAGCAGACGCTCGTTGTCACCGGATCTCGGCAGGCCGGGCACGTGTCCGTCCTTCCAGTCGCCGATGACGATGATCGGAAGGCCCTGCTTCGCGTAGCCGACGAGCTTCTCCGCGACATCCAGCTGGAGTGTGTGCTCACGGCCGATCATGACGTCACCGTCGACGAGGAGCGCCTTGTACGCCGGGCCGTCCGGGGCGAACCGGCGCTCGCGCACGACAGCGCCGGGAAGGGAGAGCAGACGCGGGCTGAGGAAGAGATGCGTCCAGCCGACCGGTACGCCGTCGGCGGAGAACCAGGAGGCGCCGAGGCCGGATCCGGCGTAGCCCTTCTGCCACAGCACGCCGATGTCCACCTTGTTGACGCCGGTCTGGAGGACCTGCTGCGTACGGCTCAGATATCCGGCGATGTCCGCCGCATGACCCCAGGTGGGCTGGCGGGGACCCCACGCCTCGCCGTAGCCGGTGCCGCCGTTGTACGGCGAGAACGCGGCGAATCCCGGCCAGGCGGCGCCGGGGGCGTCGGCGTACGCGAAGCCGTGGAACACGGCCTGGTTGACGCCGGCCGCGTACTGGGTGACGAGCTTCTTGAGCGTGGCGTCCCAGGTGGTCGCGTAGGCGCCGCCCGCGGTGCCGCCCGCCTCGTTGGAGAGCACCAGCTTGCCGCCCATGTCCCGGCCGCCGGCCAGACAGCGGAAGTCGTCGAGGTTCTTGAACCCGAGGGACTCACCCTCGGTCACGTCCAGCAGCGCCGACTTGTACATCGCGTCGGTCTGCAGGCCGTACGGCTGGATGCGCAGTTCGAGGCCGAGGCCGTTGGCCCATTTCTGTACCGGCAGCAGGTGGTTCTCGACGTACAGCTCGGTTACCACCTCCATGTAGTCGCGGCGGACCGCCTTGTTGGTGGCGGCGTCGAAGGAGAAGGCGTACTTCTCCTTCGTCTGGAGCAGCGCGGGCAGGTAGGGGAGAAGCGAGTAGCCCATGCGGCGCTCGAACTCGGCCACGATGCCCGGCGTCCACAGCGTCGCGTGCGTCTCCATCTCGATCGAGTCCTCGAAGAGGGCGCCTCCGGTCTCGCGCAGCAGCTTGCGCATGCGCGGGGTGAGGATGCGGCTCTCCCAGAAGTCGATCACTGCTCGGGTGCCGGCTTCGCTGAAGTGGTCGACGACGTAGCTGAGCGGGCTGGTGTGCGCGGGGCCCTCGGGGCGCTGGCCCGAGCCGCGTTCGTAGCAGGCGATGACGAGCCAGGTCCCGTCGTCCGGTGCGGTCCAGTGAAGCCGGTCCGCCGAGACATGCGGGGTGAGGTCGGTGACCGAGGCCTTCTCGAGCTGGGCGGGGAAGGCGGCGGGCGAGGTGCCGGCGACGATGCGGGCGGCCTGCACGGACCGCAGCTTCCGGGCGGTGACGCCGGTGGCCGCGGCGGTCACCGGTTCGGGGAGGGATCCCGTGAACGCCGTCCCGCCGGTGACGACGGCGACGCCGTGCGCCAACTCCTTGGTCGCGGCGGTGCTGTCGGGCGTGATGCCCGGTACGGCGGCGGGCCACGCCGGACCGATGGTGAGGTCCACGACGACATCGCGCTTGGCGGCCTGGTGAAGGGCCGTCTCGACGGCGGCGACCCAGGCCGGTGTGCCCCATCCGTGCCGGGAAGGGTTGATCGGCTCGGAGACGCTGTGGGTGACCGCTGCGATCTCCACGCCACCGAAGCCGGCGGCGGCTATCTGGTCGATCTCGCGCTCGATCTCGTCCGCGTCGACCAGCGCGTCCGGCCACCACCAGCGGAACTTGGGGCGCACCCGTGCCCCGGGGGCGGCGAACGAGCGGGCGAAGGCACCGCCGGAGTGAGGCGCCGTCGTGGGCGCAGCAGGCGCTCCGGCGGCTGCGGCGACTCCGGCCGTGGCTGCTGGTAGCGCCGCCACGACACCGGCCGCTGCCGCCATCTTGAGCAGGGCCCGCCGCCGAAGACTGCTGTCCGCCGATGTGTCTTCCGGTCCAGGGATGTGTCTCATCGCGCACCTACTTTTTAACGTTTTAATTGCCGGGTTGGAACATACGCAGGCCGCGGCGTGGCCCGCAAGGCCTTGGCCGAGGCGGATCAGTCCTGCGTACTGTCGTGTCATATAGCGCTACCAGCAGGTATTTTGTCGGGCTCGCAACGTCGCGCGAGGTCCTCGGTCCCGGGAGTGTTTGCCGGAACTCTTGACGCGCATGAAGCCTCCGCCTACCTTGCCGTTCGGCGTGACAAAAACGTTTCAACTCGCTGCAGGGCAGGCTGTACCGGAGCGCGTCGCGTCCCGCCGCCCCTGCGCGCAACGGCCCGTCACCGAGTGGTTCTTCCCTTCCCCGAAGGAGCCGGCTCTTGTCCGCGCGACCCCATGCGCCCAGCCCCACCCGCCGCCACGTCCTCGCCGTCACCGCCGCCGCGGCCGCCTCCACCGTGGCGGCCGCCGTACCGGCGGTGGCCGCCGAGGCCCCGGCCGCCGTCCCGAACGCCGGACCGTCGACCGACCTGCACGGCGCGATCGCCGACTTCCGGCTGCACAACCGTGCCCTGTCGGCCGCCGAAGTGGCTGCCCTCGCCGCCCACTGACGGCGCCCCGTCGGCGCCGCCCGGACGCGCCCGCCGGCAATCCACCCCGAACGATGGAGTTTCCGTTGTACGAATCCGACCTGTCCAGACGCCGCTTCGTCGTCGCCGCGGGCGCGGCCGGAGCCGCCTTCGCCGTCGGCCTGCCCGGTACCGCCCACGCCGCGCGGCCCGAGGACGCGGCGGCCGCCAGGGAGAGCGGCTATGCCCCCGAGCACTTCGCCGACCCCCGCCGGGACAGCCGGCCGACGGTCTACTGGTACTGGAACGGCACCGTCACCCCCGAACTCGTCGACGCCCAGATGGCCGACCTGCGCTCCAAGGGCATGTACGAGGTCATCGTCTTCCCCTTCGACAACGCCGAGATGCGGCCGGTGTTCTTCACCGAGGAATGGTTCGCCGTCGTCGGCCACGTCCTGCGCGTCGCCGAGCGCACCGGCATGCGTGTGTGGCTGTTCAACGACGACCACTTCCCCAGCGGGCGCGCCGGTGAGTACATCGTCAAGGGCGGCACCGTCGGCTCCCGCACCTATGCCCCCCGGCCCGACCTGCGGCTCAAGGCACTGTGGCGGTCCACCACCGTCGTCGAGGGGCCCGCGACCGCCGATCTCACCGCCACCACCGGCGTCGGCACCGACGCCGGCCGGCTGGTGGCCGACGCCGATGTCCTCGGCGGAGCCGCCGTGATCGCCCAGGGGACGCAGTGGGCCGACCTCACCGTCACCGGCAGCGCCAAGGCCGAGCACGGCGCGGCCGGGCTCGTCGTCCGGGCCTCGGCGACCGGAACCGACGGCTACGCCGTGGAGTTCGACCAGACCGGCGTCGTCACGGTCCTGCGACTCGCCGCCGGCGCGGCGCCGGTCGAACTGGCCCGCAGCAGCCGCACCGACGGATTCAACAGGACCAAGTTCCACACGCTCGCCGTCACCGTCGAGGGTGACACCCTCGGCGTCACCCTCGACGGCAAGGACAAGGTCACCGTCACCGACGGACACCGCACCACCGGCAGCGTCGGCGTCCGTGCCGTCGACGCGCAGCGCGCCCTGTGGGAGAGCCTGACCGTCACCGCCGCCGACGGCACCACGCTGTACGCCCAGACCTTCGACGATCCCGCCTGCGCAGGCGACTTCCCGGCCCGCCCGCACACAGCGCACACCGCCGTGCCCGTCGCCGCGGTCGCCCGTCCCGTCGGCGCCACCGGAACGGACCGGATCGTGGAGCTCACCGCGGACCTCCAGGCCGGGGAGGCCTGGCAGGTCCCCGAAGGCCGCTGGCAGATCGACGTCTTCGGCGGCAGCCCGCTGATCGACGACAGCCAGGGCTACAGCCGCAGCTACGTCGACCTGCTGGACGACGAGCCCGTCGACCTCTTCCTCGACATGGTGCCGGGGGAGTACCACCGCCGCTTCGGCCGCTACTTCGGCAACGTCGTACCGGGATTCTGGGACGACGAGCCGTACTTCGCCTCCGCAGAGGCCCACTTCAAGCGTTTCCCCTGGTCACCGGCGCTGGAGGACGCGCTGCGCGCCGTCGGCGTCGAACCCGGCACCGCGTACGCCTCGGCCTTCGACGACCTCGGACGCGACGGCCGCATCGCCCGCGGCCGGTACTGGCAGGCCGTCTCCGACCGTTTCGCCGTCTACTTCGAGAAGCAGTCCCGCTGGTACGAGAAGCGGGACGTCGCCCTCGTCACCAACCCCTTGTACGACGAGACGTCACCCTCCAAGCGCATCGCCTCCACGGGCGACCTCCACAAGGTCCACCAGTGGGCGCAGGTCCCCGGCGGCGACATCATCACCGCCGAGTACGTGGCCGGCGAGCCGACGATGATTCCGCGCAACCCGGTCAGCGTCGCGCACCAGATGGGCCGCGAACGCGCCCTGCTCGAGGCCTTCGGCAACATGGGCTGGCAGGTCGCACCCGACTTCGCCCGCGCACTTGTGGGCGCCAACGCGGCCCGCGGCATCAACCTCACCGTGCTGCACGCCCTGTGGACCGACGAGACCCGGGTGTTCTTCCCGCCGCCGTTCGGCCCCCGCGCCCCCTGGTGGTGGGCCATGGAACCGCTCGCCGACTGGATCGGCCGGGTCATGGAGGTCGCGCGCGGCACGTCCGCCGCGCGGACGGCGATCGTCCAGCCGCAGCGGGCGGCCGAGCAGTGGCGCGGCACCGAGAAGCAGGGCGCCGTCGACAGCGCGCTGAGCGACGCCGCGTACGCGCTGGAGAGCGCTCAGGTCGACTTCGACCTCGTCCACGAGGGAGCGCTCAGCGGCGATCGCGGACTGCTGGCCCACGCCGTCACCCGCGGCGGCCGGCTCACCGTCGGCGAGGCCCACTACGACCTGGTCGTCCTGCCGCACACCCCGACGCTCGACGCCGCCGCCGTGAAGACACTCACGGCGTTCGTACGCGGCGGCGGCACGGTCGTCGCCGTGGGGGAACTGCCCCGGGACGAAGCAGGCGGCAGCGATCGCGGCCTGGAACGGGCGCTGTCCGCGCTCTTCGGCGACACCGCGCCCGGCAGCCGCCGAACCGGCGCCGGCACGGCCGTACGCGTCACCGACGCCGACGGCCTGCGGGAGGCCGCACATGCTGCCGGAGTCGCCGCCGCCGTGCTCGAACCGCCCGTGGACGCGGTCAGGATCCTGCGCACCGCCCGCGGCAAGGACATGGCGTTCCTCGTCAACAACGAGAGCGGACAGGCCGTCGAGACGGTCGCCGCACTGCCGGCCGACGGCGTCCCGGAACTCTGGGACCCCGCCACGGGCATCGCCCGGCCCGCGCCCGTGTACCGCCGCGACCGGGGAGGAAAGGGCGTCCGACTGCCGTTGCGTCTGCGTCCCTACGAGACCCTCGCGATCGTCGTCCGCCCCTCCACCAGGCCCGGCGTCCACCTCACCGACGCGGCCCTGCCCGTGGAGGTCGTCACCGCGGGGAAGAACACGTTGCACGTCACCGCCGTCGCCGACGCGCCCGGCAGCTACCCGCTGGCCGGCACCGACGACCGGCACACCTACCGCGGCACCGCCGAGGTCACCGGCCCGCTGCACGCCGTGGAGCTGGGCGGTGACTGGACGCTGACGCTCGAGAAGGGCGGCGCGTCGCCCGTCACCCGTCCCCTCGGCAGCTGGACCGACCTCGACCCGCTGTTCTCCGGCAGCGGTACGTATACGACGACCGTCGACCTCGACGCGGCGACGCTCGACGGGCGCGGCTTCCGTCTCGACCTCGGCCAGGTGCGCGAGGTCGCGGCCGTCACCGTCAACGGCACCGAACTGCCGCCGCTGCTGTGGAGTCCGTACATCACCGACGTGACCGACGTCCTGCGCCCCGGACGGAACACCGTCAGCGTCCGCGTCTCCAACACCCTGTCCAACGAACGCAGGAAGCCGCTTCCGTCGGGCCTGCTCGGCCCCGTGACACTGCGGCCCTACCGCCGCGTCACGGCCGTCCTGAACCGTGTCTGACCCGGCCGTGTCCCCACCCCGCACCCGCAAGGAGCACCACCATGAGCAGAGCTCTCACCCGGCGCGCCCGCCGTCGCCCCGCACTCCTCGTCGCCTCCGGCCTCACCGCGCTGGTCACCGTACTGCCCTCGGCCGTCACCGCCGACGCGAAGGCACCCGCCCGCATCGCCCCCGCCGAGCTGCGTACCCAGCACCTCACGCAGGCCCTCGGCATCGACGACACCACGCCGTATCTGAGCTGGAGCACCACCAGCCGGGCCAGAGGCGTCGTCCAGTCCGCCTACCGGGTCCAGGCGGCCACCTCCCTGAGCCGGCTCAGGCAGGGCAGACCCGACCTGTGGGACTCCGGCAAGGTCCCCTCCGGCGTTCCCCGAGCCACCTACGCCGGCAAGGAACTCGGCTCCCGCAGCCGCGTGTACTGGCGCGTCATGCTCTGGTCCGGCGACAACGGCAGGGACTCGGGCTGGAGCGACGCCGCCGTCTTCGAGACCGGCCTGACGAAGCAGCAGGACTGGGACGCCGACTGGATCACCCACCCCGACTGGCAGCTGAGCAAGCGCACCGTCGAGCCCGTGATCGTCGAACTGCCGCGCACCACCGCCCGTTACGTCCGCCTCGACGTCACAAGGCTCGGGCTGCCGCTCGCCGACGACTTCCCCGCGCGGTCCTGGCGCCTCCAGCTCGGCGAGATCGACGTACGCGACTCCGGGACCGGCACCGCCGGTCTCGCGAAGGGCGCCGTCGTGACCGCCTCGGAGACCGGCACGGTCCGCAAGACGTGGGAGCCGGCCCTCGCCGTCGACGGTCTGCCCAACAGCGCCCTGCAGACGGCCGCCGGATACTCGAGCGCCCCGCACACCGGACCCGACGTGTCCGACGCGCCCGTCGTGCTCACCCTCGATCTCAAGTCCGCCAAGACCTTCGACCAGGTCGCGCTCTATCCGCGGGCCGACGTCCTCACCGACGACGGCCGCGTCCCGCACTTCCCCGTCGACTACACCCTTTCCACCGGCGACTCGCCCACCGGCCCGTTCGCCGACGTGGCCCGGGTCACCGGACAGCAGCCGCCGAAGCCGTACCTCCCGGCCGGACTGCCGCTGATCGCCAAGGACTTCACGCTGCCGAAGGACGTGCGCAAGGCGCGACTGTACGTGTCCGGCCTCGGCATCTACGACGCGAGCATCAATGGCGAGCCGGTCGGCGACGCCGTCCTCGAGCCGGCCAACACGGACTTCGCGGAACGCGTCCAGTACGCCACCTACGACGTGACCGAGCGGCTGCGCCCAGGACACAACACCATCGGTGTCGAACTGGGCAACGGGATGTCGAACGTGGTGAGCACCGCAGACCGCTACCGCAAGCTGTACGGGAACCTCAGCGACCCCAAGCTCGTCGCCCAGCTGGAGATCACGCTCGCCGACGGCACGGTACGCCGTGTGAGCAGCGGCAGCGACTGGCGCACCACTCTCGGCCCGACCACCTCCTCCAACTGGTACGGCGGCGAGGACTACGACGCCCGCCGCGAGATCCCGGACTGGAACAAGCCGCACCGCGGCCGCAGTTCATGGAAGGAGGCCGCCACCGTGTCCGGCCCGGGCACGGCGGAGAAGCCCGCCCTCCTCAGCGCCCGCGAGACGGAACCGATCCGCGTCATCGAGACCCTCACGGGCAAGGAGGTCGAGGAGGCGGCCGAAGGCAGCCGGATCTTCGACATCGGCCGGAACATCGCCGGCTGGCCCGAGATCACCGTCTCGGCACCCGCCGGCACCGACATCCGCATCCTGCCCGCGGAAAGCCTCAAGGACGGCCACGCCTTCCAGTCCATCAGCAACGTCGGCGGACCTCTGTGGGACACCTACACCACCCGCGGCGACGGCACCGAGACCTGGCACCCGAAGTTCGGCTACCACGGCTTCCGTTACCTCGAACTCAAGGGACTGCCCGAAGGCGCGACCGTCACCGTACGCGGCAAGGTCCTGCACACCGACAACGTCTCCGCAGGTGACTTCACCAGCTCGAACCAGCTCATCAACGGCATCCACTCGATCATCCGCCGCGCCGTCGAGGGCAACATGATGAGCGTCCTCACCGACTGCCCGAGCCGCGAGAAGCTCGGCTGGCTCGAGCAGAACCAGCTGCTCTTCCCCGCACTCACCGGCAACTACGACATGGAGGCCTACTTCCGCAAGCTCGTGCGCGACATGTCCGACGCACAGACCGAGGAGGGGCTGATCCCGAGCACCGTCCCCGAGTACACGAATCTGCCGGGTGGTTACCGCAACGACGCCAACTGGGGCGGCGCCTTCGTCCTCGTGCCATGGCAGCTCTACACCACCTACGGCGACCGGGACACGCTCACCACGTACTACCCGCAGATGAAGGAGTACGTGGCCTTCCTGGAACAGAAGGTCCAGGGCGGCATTCTCGACTACGGCCTCGGCGACTGGTTCACTCCCGACAGGACCTTCCCTCGGGCGGTGGCCGGCACCTACGGGTACTGGCGGGTCGTCGACGGGCTCAGCCGCATCGCCGAGGTCCTGGGCGACCAGGAGGGCGCGGCGGCCTACCGCGCCAAGGCCGACGCCAGTGCCGCGGCACTGACCGCCAAGTTCTACGACCAGGAGTCCGGGACCTTCGGAGGCGGCGGGCACGGAGCAGAGGCCCTCGCCCTCGACATGGGAGCCGTCCCGGACGGTGAACGCGCCCGCCTTCTCGACCACTTCGTCGAGAGCGTCGAGGAGGCCGACCACCACCTGGTCCTCGGCGAGATCTCGCTCCCAGCGGCCTTCCGCGTGCTCACAGAGGCCGGCCGCGACGACATCATCCACAAGATCGCCACGCAGACCACCAGCCCGAGCTACGGCTACCAGGTCCTGAACGGCAACACCACGCTCGGCGAGTCCTGGGACGGCGGCCCCGGCCAGTCCCAGAACCACTTCATGCTCGGCGCCATCGACTCCTGGTTCACCGACCGGGTCGCCGGAATCGAGCAGGCCCCCGGCTCCGTCGGCTACCGCAGGCTGCTCATCGACCCGGCCGTCGTCGGTGACCTCACCTCCGCCTCGGGTTCCTACCGCACCCCGTACGGCACCGCGAGCACCGACTGGCAGCGCGACGGCGACCGCTACCGGCTGCGGCTGACGGTGCCCGCCGGCAGCACGGCAGAGGTACGCGTGCCGTTCACCTCGGGCGGCGTCACCGCCCCGGACGGGGCGGAGCTGCTGCGGACCGAGCAGGGCGAGGCGGTCTACGAGGTCGGCTCCGGTGACTGGACCTTCACCTCGGTGTACGCCGCCGGCAGCGACCTGC
>NZ_JBSGZJ010000247.1:0-10509 GCF_053610925.1 Streptomyces sp. NPDC054847
ATCCTGGATCGGCGGGGGCACGGACATGTACCGCGCTCGTCAGCGGACCGTGACCTGCTCCGGTTCCGCGTCCGGCCGGACCGGGGAGCGGTCCGGGCCGAGCATGATGAACCGCGACAGGACGAACGTCAGCGGGATGGCCGCGGCCGCCGCGAGCAGCGGCGCAAAGGTGCTGCCGAAGTGCAGCACGTCGACGAGGAGGTACACCCCGCCGGTCGTCACCACGAAGTTCGCCGCGTTGGTGAGCGGGAACAGCAGGAACTTCCGCCACGTCGGCCGGGTGCGGTACGTGAAGTACGAGGTCAGGAAGAACGACCCGACCATGGACAGCAGGAAGGCGACGACGTGGGCCGCCACGTACGGCAGGACGGTGAGCAGGGCCAGGTACAGGCCGTAGTACGTCCCGGTGTTCACCAGCCCGACCAGGCCGAACCTGACGATCTGGCCCCGTACCGTCATTTCCCTACCAGTTCCCCCGCGCGCCTGTTCCCGTCACCGTCCCGCCGGCCGTCCTCCTGTCGGGGAAGGCCGGCGTTGGTCGCCTTCACCAGGAAGTGCGGCCGCCGCTTCACCTCGTAGTAGATGCGTCCGACGTACTCGCCGACCACACCCAGCATCAGCATCTGCACGCCGGCGAGCGCGATGACCGCCACGAGCAGGGTGACATATCCGGGGGTGTCCACGCCGTTCGCCAGGGCGACACCGACGATCCAGGCGGCATACACCATCGCGACGGCGAGCAGCAGCATTCCAAGATAGATCGCGGCCCGCAACGGTTTGTTGTTGAAGGACAGCAGCCCGTCGAGACCGTAATTGAGGAGCTTTCCGAAGCTCCATTTGGAGCGGCCCTGCTCGCGCACCGCGTTCTCGTACTCGAATGTCGTGGTGCGGAATCCGACCCAGGCGAAAATGCCCTTGGAGAAACGGTTGTACTCGGTCAGCTCCAGCACCGCGTCGACGGTGCGCCGGGACAGCAGCCGGAAATCGCCGACGCCGTCCACGAGTTGCACGTCGACCAGCCGGTTGATCAGCCAGTAGTAGGCGCGCGCCGTAACGGTGCGGGAGACCCGGTCGCCCTTGCGGGTGCGCTTGGCGATGACCTGGTCGAAGCCCTCCTCGTACAGCTGGAGCATGCGGCGCACGAGCTCCGGCGGATGCTGGAGGTCGGCGTCCATGATGACGACCGCGTCCCCCTCGGCGTGCCGGAGGCCGGCGAGCATCGCCGCCTCCTTGCCGAAGTTGCGGCTGAAGGAGACGTAACGGGTACGGGAGTCGGCCTCGGCGATCCCCTGGAGGAGATCGAGCGTCCGGTCCTGGCTTCCGTCGTCCACGTAGACCAGCTCGAATTCCTGCCCGAGCAGGTCAAGTTCGGCGGTCACATGGTCATGGAAGCGGCCGATGATCTCCTCTTCGTTGAAGCACGGGACAACTATCGAGATCAGCACCAGAGAACAACATCCGTCCTGAATGTCGCAGACGGGGTCACGACATGGCGCACAGGCGACCTTTCGGTGAACTGGTCGCCCCTCAAGGTGATTTCACGATCACTACTGGCATATTCGACACATCATGTGGACTCTGCCCTCCGCGCGCGGCCGTGCTGCCGGTCTCGCCGCGCTCATCACCGCCGGCACCGTGTGCGCCGGTGACGCCGTCGCCCGCAGCTTTCCCTTCGGGCCGCACACGCGCAGCGTGAACGACCTCGGCAACCAGTTCGTCCCGTTCCACACCCGGCTGTGGGATCTGCTGCACGGGCGCGCGGACGGCGGAGTGCTGCTCAACTGGCAGTCCGGGTACGGCACAAGCTTCCTGCCCGACCTCGGCACCTACCTGGCGAGCCCGTTCTCGGTGCTCGTCGGGCTGTTCCCTCGCGACGAGATCGACCTGGCCGTCTACGTGGTCACCCTCCTCAAGATGGCGGCGGCCGCTGCGGCCATGACCTGGCTGCTCACGGCGATCCACCGGGGCACGGACCGAAGATGGGCGGCCGCCGTCCTCGGCGCCTCGTACGCCCTGTGCGGCTGGTCGGTCGTCGAGGCCTCGTACAACCCGATGTGGCTGGACGGCCTGATCGCCTTCCCGCTGCTGTGTCTCGTCGGCGAATGGGCCCGCCGTCGCAGGAGGCCCGTGCTGGGCCCCGTGATCGTCGCGCTGGCGTGGACCGCGAACTTCTACACCGCCTACATGGCGACCCTGGGCGCCGCACTGGTCCTCCTCCTGCGGCTGCTCCTGGAGGAGCCGGAGCGCCGGGAGCGGATACGGGCCCTGCTCCGCGCGGTGCGGGCCGTGCTGCTCGGCACAGCGCTCGCGGCGCCCGTGCTCGTCCCCGTCTTCCTCGGCACCCGGCACGCCTATCCCGGATGGAAGCGGGAGTTCGCGGCGGCCTCCTGGGCGGACGCGTCCGCACGTCTGCTGCCCGCCACCTACAGCTTCTTCACCCCTGCGCTGTTCCTCGGCACGGGCGCGCTGCTGCTGGCCTGCGCGCTGGCCTTCCACCGCGCGGTGCCCGGACGCGAACGGCTGGCCTGGGCGGGCCTGGTGGCGGCGGTGGCGCTGTCGCTTCAATGGGCCCCCACGCATCTGCTGTGGCACGCCTTCGCGACGCCCAACGGCAGCCCCTACCGGCAGACCTTCGTGCTCGCCGGTGTGATCGTCATCGCGGCGTGGACCACCGTCGCCCGTGCCTGGCCCGGCCGGCGGGCCCTGTTCGGCGGTGGCGCCCTGCTCCTCGCGATCGCCGCCGCCGCGTCCTGGAGCCCCCTGGTCACCCGGTGGACGTACCCGCTGTTCGCCGCCGGGCTGCTCGCCGTCGTGGGCGGGCTGCTGCTCGCCCGCCGCGGCGGGCGAGCAGTACCGCTCGCCGCCGTCCTGCTGATCGGCGCCCTGGCGGGCCAGGCCGCGGCGACCACCGCCTACGCGGACCGCCAGCGCCTGAACCGCCTCGACGACTACGCGCCCTGGGGAACGCGCCAGCAGGTGCAGGCGGACGCCGTCCAAGAGGCCGACGGCTGGCCCCGTTACCGCACGGACCCCGGCCGCGAGCAGACCACCGCCAACGACCCGATGGCCGTCGGCGGCCAGGGGGCCGCCTACTACAGCAGCCACACGCCCGCCGTGCTGACGCGCACGTTCCTCGCCCTCGGGAGCGGCTGGACCTCGGGCGGCCGTGCGATGCACAGCCTCGACAATCCCGTCACCGACGCGGTCTTCTCCGTCGGCGCCCGCGTCCACGTGCCCCGCGACCCGCACCAGGGCTGGACCAGGCCCGACGACAGGCCCACGACGGTGACCCGGCAGGAGGTCCCGCCGCTGGTGACCGTGCGGCCGGTCCTCCCGGACGGCCCGCGCCTCGGCCGCTCCCCGTACCGCAACCAGGAGAAGCTGCTCGGCTCGGCCGTCTACACGGTGCCCGCGACCCGGCTGCGCACCGAGGCGGGGGCGGCCGTCCCCGACCAGGACCGCTTCGACCACCGGCTGGCGCCCGGCCGCTACACCCTGACGGCCCGCTGCCCCGCGGGCAGCGAGCTCTTCCTGTGGGCGCCGGACTTGTTCGGCACGGCCCGTGCCGGGGCGGGCGAACTCGTCGACTTCCGCGGCGAACTCCCGGGACGGCGCGCCGCGATGGCCGGTCTCGGACGGACCGGCGACGGGCAGGTGACCGTGTCCCTGCGGGCCGCGCGGGCCGGGACCCTGCCCCACGAGGCGCTCGGTTGTCTCGACCGGCAACGGCTGGCCGCGGCGGTCGGGCGGCTGCGGAGCAGCGGCGCGGTGTCCGTCGACGTCGGCGGCAGCGGTGTCCGCGCCGAACTCCCCGCCGGTCCGGGCGGAACGGCCGTGCTCGCGGCGCCCCGGATCGCGGGCTGGAGCTGCGGGGGACGGCCGGCGGACTCGTACCTGGGCCTGGTGGCGACGCCCGTGGCCGCCGGGCAGACGTCCGTGGAGTGCTCGTTCCGGCCACCGGGGCTGCGGGCGGGCACGCTCGTGGCGGTGGCCGGCCTGATCGGGCTGATCGTCGTCGGCCCCGGCCGCCCGATGCTTTCCCGTTCGCGTCGCCGGGGGGACACCAAGACTTCATCTGCCTAGCACTGGAGCTTGGTGGGCCCGGGGGTTGTTCACGCGTACGTTCCCGGGCATGCCCATTCTCCGCAACCGTCTGACGAAGCGCGCCCTGCGTCCCGCCCTCACCCTGCTCGACCAGCGTGTGAGACGTGGCGTGCAGCCCGACCTCGACACCTTGCGGCGGGAGGTGGCCGAGATGCGGCGGCAGCAGTACGCGGTGGGCTTGCTGCTCGACGGCACGGGCAGAGGCGCGCACCGCATCCCGCCCGCCGCGGAGATCGACCGGCTGGTGCGCGAGGTGGGGGACGTCAGCGGCCGCGGCGAGCACGCCCGGCGCAGTGTCGTCGTCGCCTTCCGCACGGTGGTCGCGCTGGAGGCGCTCGGGGTGGGGCGGCTGGCGGGCTCCACGTCCAACATCTGCGGCAAGCTCGCGACCGTTCCGCTGCTCTCCCCGCCGAACGGCAGCATCCTCGAGATCGGCACCCTGTACGGGCTGTTCGCCTCCGCCCTGGTGCGCATGGTGCACCGGGCGGGCATCGAGCCGGACCTGACGATCGTCGACCCGCTGGCCGGCTCACAGCTCCAGCCGGGGACCTCGCAGCCCGCCGACCCGACCGGGACCCCGGTGCGCGAGGACGTCGTACGCGCCAACCTGGCGCTGGGCGGCAGCCGTTCTGCCCTCCAGGCCCGTATCCAGCAGGGCTTCTCGTCCGACCCCGAGGTCCGTGAGGCCGTCTCCGACCGGGAATACGGGGTGATCGTCGTGGACGGCGACCACTCCATGGAGGGTGTCGCCGCCGACCTCGAATGGGTCGAGGAGATCATCGCCCCGGGCGGGATCGTGGTCCTCGACGACTACGGCGACAAGGCCTGGCCCGGTGTCCAGGAGGCACTGGACAAGCATCTTGCCGCCGGCACGTCCCGGCTGCGGATGCTGGGGCGGGTGTCCACCTCGGCGTTCCTGCGGGCGGACTGAGCCGGCGCCGGCCGCCGAAACCTGTCCGGCCCGCCCGTCAGCCCATGCGGAACTGCTGCTGGCGCTCCAGCGCCCGCCGCACCTCGGCCGGCAGGGGATGGTAGGGGCCGTACGCGCGCTCCGCGTCGTACAGCAGCGACTGGAACTGCTGGTGCGCCGCCGTGTGATCGCCCACCGCGAGCAGCAGGTGGCCGATGCGGTGGCGCACCTGGAGCGCGCGGTCCGGCTCCGAGCTCTCGTAGTACGGCAGGACCGCGCGGTACTCGGCCACCGCGGGGGCCGCCTCGCCGAGCTGCTCCAGGCAGTGGGCCGCGTCGTAGCGGTACTGCAGCGTCTGGGAGTCCGACGGTCCGGCCTCCGCCGTCCTGTCGTCGGCGAGGCGGCGCAGCTCGGGCAGGGCCCGGCGGTACTGGCCGTCGTCCATCAGGGTCGCCGCGTACTGCTTGCGCAGGATGCGGACGACGGGTGAGTGCTCGCCGTGCTCGGCCGCCGCGGCCGGGAGGATGCCGCCCAGGATGTCGACGGCCTGGGTGATGCCGCCCTCGCCGAGGAGACGCTTGACCTCGTCGACGGCGGCCGCGACATCGGGCCTCGGCGCGGGCGCCACCGGCGGCGCGGCGGGGGCAGGCACGGCACCCGCCCGGTCCGGCCAGGGGGCGTGCGGGCGCAGGAAGGGGCGCGTCGGGTCGAGCGGCCCACGGGGCTCGCCGCGTTGCGGCAGCAGGGGGGCCAGCGCCTCGTACACCTCCTGTGCGCCGGAAGGACGGTGCTGCGGGTCCTTGGCGAGAAGGCGCAGCACGAGGGACTCCAGCGGCTCGGGGACCTCGGGCCGCAGCTGCCGGACCGGCAGCGGCGGCTCGTGGAGGTGCCGGTGCAGCACGCCGAGGGCCGTGGAGCCGGCGAAGGGGACGTTGCCGCTGAGGAGTTCGTGCAGCAGGACGCCCAGCGCGTACAGGTCCGTGTACGGGCCGACGGCGCCGCCCATCGCCTGTTCGGGGGCCATGTAGGCGGGGCTGCCGATCGGCGAGCCGGTGTGGGTGAGCCGGGTGGTGTCCGTGTCGATGACGGAGGCCACGCCGAGGTCGAGGACGGTGAGCGTGCCGTCGGGCTTCACCATCACGTTGCGGGGCTTGAGGTCCCGGTGGACGATCGGCACGGCGTGCACCGCGCCGAGCACCGCGCACAGCTGCGCGGCGACGCCGACGGCCCACTCCCACGGATACGGGTCGTGCTCCGCGAGGTGGTCGGCCAGGTCGGCGCCCTCGACGTACTGCATCACGAGGTACAGGTCGTCGCCGTCGCTGCCGGCGTCGTGCACGGTGACCAGGCCGGGGTGGCACACCTGGGCCGTCACCCGGCACTCGCGCACGAAGCGCCGGCGCATCTCGTCGGCCGCGGTCGCCGCGGCCATGTGGTCGGGGCGCAGCAGTTTGACGGCGACGCGGCGGTCGAGACGTCCGTCGTAGGCGGTCCACACCTGGCCCATGCCGCCCTGGCCGACGAGCGCGGACAGTTCGTAACGGCCCCCGACGACCCGTCCGTTCACTTGCCCTCTTCCTTGCGGAGCAGGTCGCTGAGCTCGTCGAGCTCGGCGCGGACCTGGTCGATGCGTGGCGTGGCCGCTCCTCCGGTTCCTGCCGGGGCCGCGGGCCGTCCGGCGGCCCCGGACGGGGCGGGGGGCGGGAACACCGGTGGCGGCGTGGACGGGGACGTGGGCGGCCGCACGGGAGCGGCCGGCGCCGCCGGCGCGGGCGGGTAGCCGTACGCCGGGGCCGGCGGCTGCGCCCCGTAGGGTCCGGGACGCGCACCCGCGACCGGCGGGCCGTAGGGCGAGCCGGCGACGGCGGGCGACCAGCCGGGGCGGGGCTCCTGGTAGTGCCGTATCTCGGCGACCAGATAGTGCGTCGGCACCCCGATGGCGAGCCCGAACAGCACGCCCAGGCAGACGAAGTCGAGCGCCGTCGGATCCTCGTCCGCGACGGGCGTGGTGCCCGTGGTGCTGAACTCGCCGATGACCACGAAGACCATGACGGTGAGGGCCAGCGACAGCCAGAACAGCACCCAGTCCGACCGGCGCCGGCGCACCACGGCGAGCCGGAGCATCGCCGCCCAGGCGAGGAACCCCACGCTCAGCAGCGCGAGCGCGACGAAGACGATGCGCAGGACCACGAGCACCGCTGTCGGTGGGCGCGTGGGCTGCGGCGGCGCATAGCCGTGGCCGTGCATTCTTGTGCTCCTGATGCCTGGGGACGAGGCGTAGGGGACCGAGCGTATACACCGACACCGACAAGGGGTCACGGGTTGTACGGAACGGTCGTCCTCTTCGTCACTCCGGCCGGAGGCTGCCGTCCGTCAATCCGTCGTACATGCCCTGGACGAGCCGCTCGCCGAGGGCGCCCGCGAGGCGGAGCGCGTCCTCGAACGCGGCGAGCGTGCGGAACCGCTCCCCGTAGCGCCGCTGCTCCTCGAGCGGCAGGCGCGGCAGTTGGAGGCGGCGGACGTCGAGGCGGGTCGCGGTGGAGGCGTAACTGCTGGCCTGGCGCTGGTTGGCGCTGCCGCGCAGGAAGCCGGCGAGGAACCAGGGGTCGAGCGTTTCCGGGTCGGGGCGCAGCAGTTGGAGGTTGCGCCCGAGGGCCGCGCCCTCGGTGGCCTCGTCCACGACGCGGACGATCGTGCCGGTGCCGAGCACGGGAACGACGACGTCGCCCGCCTCGAGGCGCACCGGCTCCTCGTCCGGTCCGTCCGGAAGCGTGCCCGTGGGGGGCTTGCCCGACAGGACGTCCTGCTCGGTGAGGACCGCCACGTCCTCGCCCGGTGCGCCGCCGCCGGTCCCTCCGGCGTGCATGACGAGCGCGCCGGCCCGCGCCAGTTCGCCCACGGTGGTGGCCGGCCGGTGGACGGGCGCGGCGGCCGGCGACACCGGCGGGGACGGTGGCGGCGTGAGCTCACCGGTGCGGCGCAGAGTCTGTGTCAGGCGTTCGCGTACGGCGTCCAGTCCGGCGGCGCCGCCACCGGCGGCCGGGGGTGGCAGATGGCGGGCGGGGGCCAGGTCCACGTCGTCGTCGAGCAGTTCGATGACCGGGACGCACCGGCTCACGCCAGGGGTCTCGGTCACGGATCCCTGCCGCTCGAACGGCTGCCAGGCATCGAGCACCGCGGCGCGGATGGCCTGCCAGTCGAGCCGGTCGCGGCCCGCCGCTGCCGGCTCCGCGGTGGCGGTGTCGACCAGCAGCAGTTCCGGTGACGGGCGTTCGGCGGGGCCGGGCCTGCGCAGCACCCACAGGTGGAGCGGGATGCCGTAGGGGGGCGCGGCCCCCGCCGGGAGGGCGACGACGGCCCGCAGCGCGCCGCGGCGCAGTAGTCCGGCGCGGACGCGGCGCCCGGACCGGCGGGAGGCGGCGGCCGGGGGCATCAGCAGTACGGCGGTGCCGCCGGGGCGCAGCCGGGCGAGCGCGTGCTGCACCCAGGCCAGTTCGGACTCGGTGCGGGCGGGCAGGCCGTACTCCCACCTCGGGTCGTAGGCCAGTTCGTCGTGGCCCCAGTTGCGCTCGTTGAAGGGCGGATGGCACAGGACGGCGTCCGCGGCGAGCTCCGGGAACGCGTCCGCCCGCAGCGCGTCGCCTGCCGCTGCCCGTACGTCGGCGTCCGTGTGCAGGGCGAGAC
Source organism: Streptomyces sp. NPDC054847 (assembly GCF_053610925.1). Lineage (NCBI taxonomy): Bacteria > Bacillati > Actinomycetota > Actinomycetes > Kitasatosporales > Streptomycetaceae > Streptomyces > Streptomyces sp. NPDC054847. Next base: position 8,699 of record NZ_JBSGZJ010000247.1, read on the forward strand.
GCAGGGCGGTGAGCGCGGCCAGGTCGGGGTCGGCCTCCTGGGCGTGGAGCGCGCCGGGACGGTCGACGGCGCGCAGGAGGGTGCCGGTGCCGGAGGCGGGGTCGAGGACGGTCGCCGCGGGCCCGATCAACGCTGCCATCAGCGCGGCCGGTTCGGCCGGCGTGAGCGTGTACTGGCGGGGGTTGGCGTCGAGATGCCGCCCGAGCAGGAACTCGAAGGCCTGACGGGCACCGGTCTCCGCGGCGAGCGCGGCGGCGCCCCGCAGCAGCGGCACGGAGGGCGCGAGCTCTTCGGGGAGCGGCGTCCCTACGGCCCGCGGGGCGCCGAAGCGGAAGGTCAGCACCTCTTCGAGCGCGCCGGGCAGCACCTCCGCCAGGCGGGCGTCGGACACGGCGGCGAGAGCGGGCCAGCCGGACGGCCGGTGATGGACGAGGAGAAGTGCGCAGCCGGCGTGGACCAGGGCGGTGACGGCGCCGGCGGGGTGGGCGGACAGCTGCTGCCAGACCCGTTCACGGAGGGGTACCTCGGCCAGTTTCCCCTGGTCGCGCAGCCAGCGCTCGACGTCGGCGAGGGCGAAGGAGGGGCTGGTCTCCGTCCCTCCGACGGGCTTGGGAAAATCGGCGTGCCGGCGGCGCCAGTTGCTCACGGCGGCTCGACCGACGCCTGCGAGCCTGGCGATCTCGGCCGCGGTCACCTCTGCCGCGGTCACCTCGGCTGACGTCACCTCTGCTGCCGTCCCGTCTGCTGCGGTCACCTCTGCTGCGTTGTCCGGCACCCGGCTGTCTCCCCCGTCACAGTTCCGCTTGCTGTGTCGGCACTGTACTCGGGTTCACTGTCACAGGGCGCTTCACACGGCGAGATTTAAGAACAGACCACTTCCTTGTTGACTCGGTTCACAGGCTCTGCTGTTATTGACCCATGCAGAACGGGCCACGGAAGATCGGGCCCGCCACAAACAATGGGGGGGACCCATGTCGCAGTACACCCAGCCGCAACCTGGCCAGTTCGCAGCGCCGACCCCGGCGCGCAACGGCCTCGGTACGGCCGCCCTGGTGCTCGGAATCATCGGCCTTGTCTTCGCGATCATCCCGTTCCTGTTCTGGATCGGCACGATCCTCTGCCTGATCGCACTGATCCTCGGCATCGTCGGCCGGGGCCGCGCCAAGCGCGGCGAGGCCACGAACAAGGGCGTCGCCCTCGCCGGCACCGTGCTGGGCCTGCTCGGGATCGTCGTCAGCGTGATCATCGGAATCGTCACGGTGATGGCGGTGGACGACGCGGTCGACGAGATCAACAAGGCCGTCGAGAACACCGCGCCCAAGGACACCACCGCCGGTGGCACCGACGGTGCGGCGGAGGGTGACGCGCCGAAGGAGGAGGGCAAGTCCCTCGCCGCGGACGAGACCTCCGTCTACGACGACGACGTGCAGGTCACCGTCTCCGCGCCGAAGCCGTACACGCCCGGCGAGTTCGCGATCGGCCACACCAAGGGCAACAAGGCCTACCAGGTGACGATCACCATCGAGAACGCCGGCAAGGAGAAGTTCGACACGAGCCTCGTCACCGCCGACGCCCGCGCCGGCAAGGACGGTGTGACCGCCGAGCAGATCTTCGACGACAAGGCGGGCACCGGCTTCGAGGGCACGATCCTGCCCGGCAAGAAGGCCACGGTCACGTTCGCCTTCGACGCCCCCGCCGACGCGAAGAACCTGACGGTCGAGGTCTCCCCGGGCTTCGACTACGACGCCTCGCAGTGGGAGCTGACCCTCTGACACCCGCGGCAGACGCGGCACGCACAAGGAGCCGGGAGC
>NZ_JBSGZJ010000248.1:0-10491 GCF_053610925.1 Streptomyces sp. NPDC054847
CCGTCAGGGTGCCGCGCGCCGCGATGAGCCCCAGGTCAGCCGGTGAGGCCCAACTCCCTTGCGATCAGCATCCGCTGGACCTCGCTCGTGCCCTCGCCGATCTCCAGGATCTTCGAGTCGCGCCACATGCGGGCCACCGGATACTCGTTCATGAAGCCGTAGCCGCCGTGGATCTGGGTCGCCTCACGGGCGTTGTCCACCGCCACCGTCGACGAGTACAGCTTGGCGACGGCCGCCTCCTTCTTGAACGGCTCGCCGTGCACCAGCCGCGACGCCGCGTCCCGCCAGCCGACGCGCGCCATATGAGCCTTCATCTCCATGTCCGCGATCTTGAACTGGATGGCCTGGTTCGACCCGATCGGCCTGCCGAACGCGTGCCGCTCCCGCGCGTACTTCACCGACTCGTCCACACAGCCCTGCGCGAGACCGGTCGCCAGCGCCGAGATGGCGATACGGCCCTCGTCGAGGATGCGCAGGAACTGCGCGTACCCGCGCCCTTCTTCGCCGAGCAGGTTGGCGACCGGGACACGGACGTCGGCGAAGGACAGCTCGCGGGTGTCGGAGGCGTTCCACCCGACCTTGGAGTAGGGGGCGGCCACCGTGAATCCCGGCGTCCCGGAGGGGACGATGATCGCGGAGATCTCCGGACGCCCGTCCTCCTTACGGCCCGTCACCGCGGTCACGGTGACCAGACCGGTGATGTCGGTGCCCGAGTTGGTGATGAAGCACTTGGAGCCGTTGATGACCCACTCGTCGCCGTCCCGTACGGCGGTGGTCCTGGTGCCGCCGGCATCGGACCCGCCGTCCGGCTCCGTCAGGCCGAACGCGCCCAGCAGCTCACCGGAGCACAGCCGCGGCAGCCACTGCCGCTTCTGCTCCTCGGTGCCGAACAGGTGGATCGGCATCGCGCCCAGCGAGACGCCCGCCTCCAGCGTGATGGCCACGGAGGAGTCGACGCGGGCCAGCTCCTCCAGGGCGATCCCGAGCGCCAGGTAGTCGCCGCCCATGCCCCCGTACTCCTCGGGGAAGGGCAGCCCGAACAGGCCCATACGACCCATCTCACGGACGATCTCGTAGGGGAACTCGTGCCGCTCGTAGAAGTCGCCGATCTTCGGGGCTATCACGTCGTGGGCGAACTGCTCGACCGTACGGCGGAGTTCCTCGTGCTCGGCGGACAGCCGGTGATCCAGGGACATCAGGGGTCACTCCTTGTGGGAGAGGGCGCGGACGGTACGGGAAGGGCTGGGGCGGCCCAGCTGTTCGGCCATCCACACGCTCGTGGCGGTGAGCCGGCCGAGATCGACCCCGGTTTCGATGCCGAGGCCGTGAAGCATCCACACGAGGTCCTCGGTGGCGAGGTTTCCGGTCGCGCTCTTCGCGTACGGGCAGCCGCCGAGGCCGCCCGCGGACGAGTCGACGACGCTGACGCCGTGCTGGAGCGCGGCGAAGGTGTTGGCGAGAGCCTGGCCGTACGTGTCGTGGAAGTGCACGGCGAGCCGGTCGGCCGGGACCCCGGCGCCGGCCAGCTCGGTGAGCAGGGTGGCGACATGGCCGGGTGTGGCGACACCGATCGTGTCGCCGAGGCTCAGCTCGTCGCAGCCCATGTCGGCCAGCCTGCGGCAGACGCGGACGACCTGGGCGAGGGGCACGGGGCCCTCCCACGGGTCGCCGAAGCACATGCTCAGATAGCCGCGCACCCGCAGACCGTGCTCCACGGCCCTGGTCACGACCGGCTCGAACATGGCGAGCGCCTCGTCGACCGTGCGGTTGAGATTGGCCTTGGCGAACGACTCCGTGGCGCTGGCGAACACGGCCACCTCGCGGGCGCCGAGGCCGAGCGCCCGGTCCAGGCCGCGGTCGTTGGGGACCAGGACCGGCAGCCGCACGCCGGCGAGGGAGCTCACCAGCGGGAACAGTTTCTCCGCGTCGGCCAGTTGGGGCACCCACCTGGGGTGGACGAAGCTCGTCGCCTCGACGGTGGTCAGCCCCGATCCGGCGAGGCGGCGGATGAACTCCGCCTTGACCTCCGTCGGCACCACCGACTTCTCGTTCTGCAGGCCGTCGCGGGGACCCACCTCATGGATGCGCACACGGTTGGGAAGTCCCTGGCCGCGGACGGCCATCGGCAGTCCTTCGGTGCCGGTCATGCGGTGACCTCCCCGTCGGTCGTGCCGGTCTCCCCGGTCTCTTCAGGGGTGACCACGGCGAGCACCTGGTCCATGGCGACGGTCGAGCCCGCGATGACGTCGAGCTCCGTGACGGTCCCCGCGTGCGGGGCCGAGATCACGTGCTCCATCTTCATCGCCTCCACCACGAGCAGGCTCTGCCCGGCGGCCACCACGTCACCCACGGCGACCTTGACCACGGTGACCGTGCCCGGCATCGGCGCCGCGAGGGTGTCCACCCCGGAACGGGCGGCACCGCTCAGGGACGCCTCGACGGGGTCGTGGTCCATCACGTGCCAGGAGTCGCCGTCCCGGCCGAGCCAGTCGCCCGCCCGGTGGAAGGTGTGCGTGACGCCGTGCATCTCCACGGAGACCGTGTGCGCCTCCACCCGGGGCGTCGCCTGCCGGCGGACGGCGTGGTCGACCGGGTCCGCGCCCGGCACGCGCAACGGGAAGGCCAGCGGGGCCGGTTCGCCGCCCATCCGCCAGCCGGTCGGCACGGAGAACGGGTCGGTCCAGCCGGCGCCGTCCGGGCGCGGTGCCAGCGCGGCGGCGCGGACCGCCGCCGCGGCCTCGTACACCTCGTCCGGCACGCCGGCCGGGACCAGGCCCTCCGCCTCGCGCTCCACCAGGCCGGTGTCCATCTCGCCGGAGACGACAGCCGGGTGGGCCAGCAGCCGGCGCAGGAAGCCGGCGTTCGTCGGGACGCCGAGCGTCACCGTGTCGGCCAGGGCCGCGCGCAGCTTGCGCAGTGCGGCGGGGCGGTCGGGGCCGTAGGCGATGACCTTCGAGAGCATCGGGTCGTACAGGCTGCCGACCTCCGAGCCTTCACTGAGACCGGAGTCGGTGCGCACTCCGTCGCCCTGCGGCTCCTGGAGTCTCAGGACCGTGCCGCCGGAGGGAAGGAACCCGCGGGAGGGGTCCTCGGCGCAGATCCGGGCCTCGATCGCGTGGCCCGTGAGGGTGATGTCGTCCTGCGTGAACGTCAGCCGCTCGCCGGCCGCGACCCGCAGCTGCCATTCCACCAGGTCCAGTCCCGTGATCAGCTCGGTGACCGGGTGTTCGACCTGGAGGCGGGTGTTCATCTCCATGAAGTAGTACTGGGAGGGGTCCGTGCCCGGCACGATGAACTCCACCGTGCCCGCGCCGCGGTAGCCGCAGGAGCGGGCGGCCTGCACGGCGGCCTCGCCCATCGCGGCGCGCGTCGCCTCGTCCAGCAGGACGGACGGGGCCTCCTCGATGATCTTCTGGTGGCGGCGCTGGAGCGAGCACTCGCGCTCGCCGAGGTGGACCACATTGCCGTGGCCGTCGGCCAGCACCTGGATCTCGATGTGCCGAGGGCGGTCGATCCAGCGCTCGACGAGCAGCGTGTCGTCGCCGAAGGAGGCGCGTGCCTCACGCCGGGCCGCCGCGATCTCGTCCATCAGGGCGGACTCCACGCGGGTGAGGCGCATGCCCTTGCCGCCGCCGCCCGCCGAGGGCTTGAGCAGCACCGGCATGCCGATCTCGCGTGCGGCGGCGGCCAGTTCCTCGTCGCTCAGTCCGCTGCCGGACGATCCGGGCACGACCGGGACACCGGCCGCCCGCACCGTCTCCTTGGCGCGGATCTTGTCCCCCATGAGGGAGATCGCGGACGGCGGCGGTCCGATGAAGACCAGCCCCGCCTCCGCGCAGGCCTGGGCGAAGCCCGCGTTCTCCGCGAGGAAGCCGTAGCCCGGGTGCACGGCCTGCGCGCCGGTACGGGTCGCGGCGTCGAGCAGCCTCTCGATGGAGAGATAGCTCTCGGCGGCCGGCGCCGGGCCGATGCGGACGGCCGTGTCCGCCTCGCGCACATGGCGTGCCCCGGCGTCGGCGTCGCTGAAGACGGCCACGGAGCGTACGCCGAGGGACCGCAGGGTGCGGATGACCCGTACGGCGATCTCGCCCCTGTTGGCCACCAGAACGGTGTCGAACATCGTCATCGTGGAAGGTCCCTCACATCCGGAAGACGCCGAAGCCGGCGTCTCCCAACGGGGCGTTGGCACAGGCGGTCAGAGCGAGCCCCAGCACCTGCCGGGTCTCCATCGGGTCGATCACGCCGTCGTCCCACAGGCGGGCCGTCGCGTAGTAGGCGTTGCCCTGCTGTTCGTACTGGGCGCGGATCGGGTCCTTGAAGGTCTCTTCCTCCTCGGCGGACCACTGCTCGCCGCGGCCCTCGAGCTGGTCCCGCTTGACGGTGGCCAGCACGGACGCGGCCTGTTCGCCGCCCATCACCGAGATCTTGGCGTTGGGCCACATCCACAGGAAACGGGGGCTGTACGCCCGGCCGCACATCGAGTAGTTGCCCGCGCCGTACGAACCGCCGACGACCACGGTCAGCTTCGGCACCCTGGTGCAGGCCACCGCGGTGACCATCTTGGCGCCGTGCTTGGCGATGCCGCCCGCCTCGTAGTCCTTGCCGACCATGAAGCCGGAGATGTTCTGCAGGAAGAGGAGCGGGATGCCGCGCTGGTCGCAGAGCTCGATGAAGTGCGCGCCCTTCTGGGCGGACTCGGCGAACAGGATGCCGTTGTTGGCGACGATGCCGACCGGATGGCCGTGGATCCGGGCGAAACCGGTGACCAGCGTCTGGCCGAACTCGGCCTTGAACTCCTGGAAGCGGGACGCGTCCACGACGCGGGCGATGATCTCGCGGGCGTCGTAGGGCGTGCGGGAGTCGACCGGCACCGCCCCGTACAGCCCCGCGGGGTCGACCTTCGGCTCCTCGGCGGGCTCGACCTGCCAGGGCAGCGGTCCGCGCGGGGGGAGTGTGGCCACGATGTTCCTGACGATCCGCAGGGCGTGCGCGTCGTCCTCGGCGAGGTGGTCGGTGACACCGGAGACGCGGGAGTGGACCTCGCCGCCGCCGAGTTCCTCCGCCGTGACGACCTCGCCGGTCGCGGCCTTCACCAGCGGCGGGCCGCCCAGGAAGATGGTGCCCTGGTTGCGGACGATCACGGCCTCGTCGCTCATCGCCGGGACGTACGCGCCGCCCGCCGTGCACGAGCCGAGCACCGCCGCGATCTGCGGGATCCCGGCGCCGGACATCCGGGCCTGGTTGTAGAAGATCCGCCCGAAGTGGTCGCGGTCGGGGAACACCTCGTCCTGCATCGGCAGGAAAGCGCCGCCGGAGTCCACCAGATAGACACAGGGGAGGCGGTTCTCCAGCGCCACCTCCTGGGCCCGCAGGTGCTTCTTCACCGTCATCGGGTAGTACGTCCCGCCCTTGACGGTGGCGTCGTTGGCGACGACGACGACCTCGCGGCCGCTGACCCTGCCGATCCCGGCGATCACGCCGGCGGCCGGGGCCTGCCCTCCGTACATCCCCTCGGCCGCGAGGGGGGCCAGCTCGAGGAACGGCGACCCCGGGTCGAGCAGGGTGTCGACCCGCTCCCGGGGCAGCAGCTTGCCGCGCGCCGTGTGGCGGGCGCGCGCCTTCTCGCCGCCGCCGAGGCGGGCCGCCGCGAGACGGGACCGCAGACCGTCGGCGAGCTCCTGGTGTGCCGCCTCATTGGCCTGCCAGGCCTCGGAGGCCGGGTCCGCGGCGCTCGCCAGCACTGGTGCCTGCTGCATTGATCGAGCTCCCTTGCTCGGTTAATGAGCGTTAACGTGTTGCGTCAAGGTTAACGACCGCTAACCGCCCTGTCTAGAATGAATGTTCATGAGCACCAGGACCGCGGCCCCGACCCGCCGCGAGCAGATCCTCAAGGAGGCCGCCCGCCTCTTCGCAGAGCGCGGCTTCCACGGCGTGGGCGTCGACGAGATAGGAGCCGCGGTCGGCATCAGCGGCCCCGGTCTGTACCGCCACTTCGCAGGCAAGGACGCCATGCTGGCGGAGCTGCTGGTCGGCATCAGTGAGCGCCTCCTGGACGGGGGGCGGCTGCGGGTCGAGGAGGCGGGCACCGGGCCGGAGTCGGTGCTCGCGTCCCTCATCGACGGTCACATCGACTTCGCCCTCGACGACCGCCCCCTGATCACCCTGCACGACCGGGAGCTGGATCGCCTCCGGGACAGTGACCGCAAGCGGGTGCGCCAGCTCCAGCGCCAGTACGTGGAGCTGTGGGTGACCGTGGTCCGAGAGCTCCACCCCGAGGTCGCGGAGTCCGAGGCGCGGGCGGCCGTGCACGCGGTCTTCGGTCTGCTGAACTCCACCCCGCACCTCGGGGCGAACGGCGGCGGCCCCCTGGGCCGCGCGGCGACGGAGGGCCTGCTGCGCCGTCTGGCACACGGGGCGCTGGCGTCGCTCGCGGGCTGACGGAAGCACCGGCGCGCGGCGGACCCGCGGCGGACGGCGCAGGGCGGTCCGCCGGGGCCGGAGCCGCGACGGCGAGGGGCGGGTCCGCAGGCCGCGAAGGAGCACCCGCGCACCGGCACACGGCGCGGGGCTGTGGGGCACGTCCCAGCGGGCAATACGGTCGACACGCTCCGCTCACCCCACGGCACAATGGGTCCATGCCGATACCCAGCCGTGCCGCTCTCGTCGACCACCTCGTCCGCACACGTATCGCCGGAGACGTCGCCACTCCGCGCGACAACAACCTCTCCCACTACCGCAAGCTCGCCAACGGTGACCGGCACTACTGGCTCGGCCTCGAACTCGGGAACCGCTGGAGCGACGAGCAGGACGTGCTCGCCGTCATGGCGGAGCGCTGCGGAGTCAGCGACGATCCCGGACACCGGCAGGGACAGGACACCATCGACCCCGAGCTGACCGTCGACGCGCTCGAACGCATGGCCGCGCGACTGCGCAAGGCGGCCGACGCGAAGGAGCGGGTCCTGTTCGCGACCGGTCACCCCGGCGGGCTGCTGGACGTGCACCGGGCCACGGCCGCCGCGCTGCGGGCGGCCGGCTGCGAGATCGTGCGGATCCCGGGCGGGCTGATCGCGGACGAAGGCATGGTCTTCCAGTTCGCCGACGTCGCCATGCTCGAGCGCGGCGCGACCCTGTGGCACACCCACTCACCGGCCCCGATGGCCGCGATCCTGGACGCCATGGCGCACGAGGGCAGGCCGCTGCCCGATCTCGTGGTGGCCGATCACGGCTGGGCGGGCTGTGCGGGACAGCGCGGGCTGGACTCCATCGGATACGCGGACTGCAACGACCCGGCGCTGTTCATAGGCGAGGCGGAGGGCACGCTCCAGGTGACCGTCCCCCTCGACGACCACGTCACCGACCCGCGTTTCTACGACCCCATGACGGCGTACCTGCTCGACGCGGCGGGCCTCACCCACGAGCTGTGAAACCGGCGGTGGCCCCCTGCGGCCACCGCCGGCATCACGTCCCGGAACTCGCCGCGGCCCCCACCGCGGCCCCCCCGCCGGGGTCAGCGGCGCCAGAGGCCCCGCACCACGCAGTACGTCCCGCCGAGCAGCAGCAAGGAGAGCGAGCCCCGCAGGCCCAGCGCCAGGACGTACCGCCATCCGGTCCCGAGGTCGATCAGCCGCTCACGCAGGATCAGGAACAGCACCACCGAGCCGACGATCAGTACCGCGCCGCCGGCGGTCCACACCGCCCGGACGCCGGGCGACGCCTTCGCCCAGGCCGCGGTGCCGGCCGCGTCGTTCGCCGGCTCATCGGCGTACGACGGTTCCTCCTCGGCCTGCGGCACCGCACTCACGGATCCCTCCCGGCAACGGCCCGGCGGCCCGGGCAGCGTGGTCCCGGGGGTTGGTCCAGCCCCCGGGGATCCGGACGGGCGCTTGTGGCGTCCTAGGATCTGCATCCAGGCTCGCAGCCGCAGGCACGCCATCGCTCAGACCACAGGACGACCTTTGCACTACGACTTGAGGCCGCCGGTGCGTGTGCTCGTCGTCGACGATGAGGAACTGGTACGCGCCGCGCTGCAACGGCTCCTCGACTCGGCCGACGACATCACCGTCGCCGCCACCTGCGACGGCCCCGACGCCCTCGAAGCGGCCCGGCGGCTCGCCCCCGACGTGGTCCTGCTGGACATCGACATGCCGGGAGCCTCCGGCCTCGACGTGCTGCACGCCGTGCGGGCACTGCCCGCCCCGCCCGTGGTGGCCATGCTCACCGCCCTCGACCGCGCCGACCACGTTGAGCGCGCCCTGCGGGAGGGCGCGTCCGGGTTCCTGCTCAAGACCACGGAACCGCGCCTGTTCGTCGACGCGGTTCGCCTCCTCGCCGCCGGCGGGGTGATCTGCACACCGCCGGGCAGCGCCGCCGTAGTGGCCCGGTACACGGCCGGTGCCCCCGCCCCCGCGCCGCCCCGGGCGTCCGACGACCTCGCGGGCCTCACCCGGCGTGAGCACGAGGTCCTCACCCTGATCGCGGCGGGACTGTCCAACACCGACATCGCCACCCACCTCGGTATGGGGGTGACGACGGTCAAGACACACATCGGCGCGCTGAAGCGGAAGCTCTCCGTCACCAGCCGGGTCGGCCTGGCCGCGGTCGTCCACCGCGCCACGGGCGGACAGGGAACGGGATGAGCGCCCGGTACTGGGCCGGACAGGCCCTCGTCGTCGCCGCCGCCGTCGCGGAGGCACTGGCCACCCGGGTCTGGCTGGAGGACTGGATGGCCGTCGGCGCGCTCGCCGCGGCCGGCCTGCTCGTCCTTCGCGGGCGCTTCCCCCGTACGGTCTTCGCCCTCACGCTGCCGACACTGGCCACCGGCGTGCTGTGGCTGCCCGCCATGTGCGCGCTGCACGCCCTCGCCGCGTCCCCGCGCCGTCGCGCCGAAGTGGCCACCGCCTCGGCCGCCGTCGCCGTCGTGGCGTTCGTGCCCTGGCGGGACCTTTACGGGTACGCCTGGTCCCTGCCGGAGACCACCCTCGGCGTCCTGCTCGCCGGGCTGCTCGCTGTCGCCCCCGCCGCCCTCGGCCTGCTCGGCCGGGCCCGCGCCGAACTCGCCGCCCGCCTCGCCGAACTGGCGCTCTCCCGCGAACGCGAGCGCCGCTACGCCGCCGAACAGGCCGCGCTACGGGAACGCGAACGGCTGGCCCGGGACGTCCACGACACGGCCGCCCACCACCTGAGCCTGATCAGCCTGCGGTGCAGCGGGCTCGCCGCGGCCGCCGACTCGGCCCCGTACCGGGAGGAGGCCGCCGCCCTGGGCGAGCTCAGCCGCCGCGCCGCGGCCGACCTGCGCCGGGCCATCCGCCACGACGGCCCGGGCCTCGCGCAGCTCCCGGAGCTCCTCGATGCGGCGCGCGACCTCGTCGAGGCGGTGCACCTGGACGCGGGTGACTGCCCTCCGGCGGTCGAGCACGCCGCCTACCGCATCGTCCAGGAGGGCCTGACCAACATCCGCCGCCACGCCCCGGGCGCCGCCGCCCGCGTGACGGTGCGCCGCAGTGGGCACTCCCTGCTCGTCGCCGTCCACAACGCTCCGCCGCCGGGACCCTGCCCGCCCCCCGACCCCGGCGGCCACGGCCTCTCCGGCCTCCGCACCCGCACAGCGGCCCTCGGCGGCACCCTCACGGCCGGCCCGACACCCGCCGGCGGCTTCGCCCTGGCCGCGACACTGCCGGTGCCGACGGCGCCCGGCCCGGGGGCGGAGCTTCCGGTGCGCGGAGAGACGTAGTCAACTTAAGGGGCCGGTTTCACCCGGTTGGTGGACTTCCTGCGGCTTCACCCATGCCATACACTCTGAGATATATACGTTCGGCTGTATGGAAGATCCTTACGCCGTCGAGATCGAACCCGAGGTCAGGCTGTGGCTCGCCAACCTCCCGGCCCGCGACTACCTCATCGTCGAGCACATCGTCGTGCGCCTCGCCTGCAACGCGACGACGCTCGGTGAGCCGTACTCCCGGCATCTGGGCGGCCGCGTGCGCGAGTTGCGCTTCGACCTTGGGCACAATCGTGACGCCGTACGGCTGCCTTACTGGCTTGCGCCAGGGCGTCGGATCGTCCTGCTGACCGTGTTCCGCAAGAACCGGCAGCGGGAGGATGCCGAAGTTGCCCGCGCCCGGCGTGCTCAGGCTGTATGTCAGGCCGAACACGAACCGGCGCACGAGGAATTCACCCGCGTCATCACGGAGGGACGGTCTCGATGACAAGCCACGCACGATGGAAACTTGCCCGCGACAAGGAGATCGCCAAGGGCATCAGCGAGAGCCCCGAGGTCGCGAGGCGGCGCGAGGAGATCCGCCTGGCATTCGATCTCGGGCAGGCCGTCTACGACCGGCGGACCGAGCTCGGGATCTCCCAGACCGAGCTCGCCAAGCGCGCCGAGATGACCCAGCCCCAGGTCTCCAAGCTGGAGCTCGGCGGCACCATGCCCACCCTGCCGCTGCTCGCCCGGCTCGCCCGCGCGCTCGACGCGACGCTCAGTCTGGAGCT
>NZ_JBSGZJ010000249.1:0-10442 GCF_053610925.1 Streptomyces sp. NPDC054847
CCGCCGGCCGGCTTCCGCGTCAGAAGCCCGGCTGTCCGAGCGGCCACGGGAACTCGACACAGAACTGCCGGCCTCCCACCCACTCGGCGACCCAGTCCCCGAGATCCATGGGGACGCACCAGTCGACGGGGTTCGTCACGACGTCGTCCGGCAGTGGCGACGGGAGCGGCACACCGGGGTCGGTGCCGTCCGGCGGTGCGGGCTGCGCCGGTGACGGTTCGGCGGGCGGCTCCAGCGGCCCGGGCTCCGAGGGATCGGGCCCGACGGGACCCGGTTCGACCGGGCCGGGCTCGACAGGCGCCGGCTCGACAGGGCCGGGTTCGGCGGGCGTGGGCTCCGCGGGACCGGGCTTCGCATACATCTTCGAGCGGAACACTTTCGAGGACTGCGGATTGTCTTCGCACTGCCACACCCCGTGCGGGCAGTAGTCTGTGATCGTCTGGTAGAGCGGCTTGTGACGGTCGATCCATTCGAGCATGCGGCGCATGTACTCGGGATTGTCGCCGTTCCGGAAAAGCCCCCACTCCGGATACGAGATCGCCTTGTTGTGCGCCGCGGCGAACTCGACCTGCTTCCGCAATCCGTACGGAGCATTCACCTGTTCGTCGAACGTCCCGCCCGGAGGCTGGTCGTACGAGTCCATCCCGATGATGTCGACCACGTCGTCACCGGGATAGCACTCGGTCCAGGGAATGGCGTCCTGACCGCGATTCGGAGCGAAGTCGAATCGGAACTCCTGCCCGGGGACGGAACGCATGGCCGTGACGATGCGGTTCCAGTACGCCTTCCACGCCTCGGGGTCCGGCGCGCAACGGTGCGTGTACGTCGTGCCGTTCATCTCCCAGCCGAGGACGATCACCGTGTCCGGGACACCCGCCTCGACCAGCCGGGACGCGAGGGTGCGGAAGTGCTTGTCGAAGCTGCCCTGCGCCCCGGCGGTCAGCAGCGCCCTGACCGCGCCGTCCGGCAGCCGCGCCTCGCTGCGCTCCAGCATCGGGACGTTGAGCACGAACATCCGGTCCTCGGCGCCGCGCCGCCAGTCGGCCCACGGACGCAGGAACTCCGGCCGGCCCTCGATGTTGGCCCAGCGGTCGCCCGGGAGGTACGTGTGAGCGACCTTCAACTCCCGCCCGCCGAGCCACCGGGACAGTTCGGCCATGCGCTCGACACCGGGCGGACCGTAGTGGAGATAGGCCCCCACGGCCACCGGTGGCTTCTCCGGAGAATCAGGACCGTCGTTCGCGCGGGGGGCCGCACCCGCGGTCGATATTCCGGAAACAGCGCTGGAGACAAGGAGACCGGCGGTGACCGTTCCGATGCCCGTGCGGATGAGACGGCGCCTTGGTGGCATGAATTCCTCCTCTGTGGGGCCCGTTCCGGGATGCAACGACCGTAGGCAGAAAGTCGTACGAACGGGCTGCCCGAAGAGGAGTCGGTAGGCCATTAGCGAAGAGGCGCGCTCGCGTCAGGACCATCCAGGTGAAAGGTATGACTCGAATGCCGATCATCGACACGGGAGTGCCCGCTCTCGTGCTCCGGCTCGACCGGAATCCCTTTCACCACGGCACCCTAGGAGCCGTCAGATCGCTGGGCCGCGCCGGTGTGGAGGTGCATGCCGTGGTCGAGTCGGCCCGCAGCCCGGTCGCCCGGTCCCGCTATCTGCACCGGGCCCATGTCAGGCCTCCGGGCGAACTCCGCCCGGAGGACTTCGCCGGCCTGCTGCTCGACGTGTCCGACCGGATCGGCCGGCCCGCCGTGCTCATCGCCATGGACGACCTCGGCGCCGTCAGCATCGCCGCCAACGCACCCCGTCTCGCCCCGCGGTTCCTCTTCCCCGACCAGTCCGCCGACGCCACGGCGGCACTCGCCGACAAGGCCGAACTGGTACGGCTGTGCGAGCGGGCCGGGATCGCGCACCCGGAAACGGTCGTGCCGAAGACCGCCGCCGAGGCCGCCGCCGCGGTACGGCAGCTCGGGCTGCCGCTGGTCGCCAAGTGGAGCCGGCCATGGCTGCTGGACCCGCGGACGGGCCTGCGCAGCACCAGCCTCGTCACCTCGTCCCGCGCGGTGCAGCGCCTGTTCGAGCGCACCGGACAGGCCGGCAGCAGGCTGGTGCTCCAGCGTCTGCTGCCCGAAGGGCCGTACTGCGACTGGTTCTTCCACGGCTACTTCTCCCGGCGGTCCGACCTGCTGCTCGGCGGCACCGGCCGCAAGGAGCTCGCCTGGCCGCCCGGGGCCGGGCTGACCGCGAAAGGCAGCTGGCAGCACAACGACGAGGTACGGGCGGCGGCCCTCAAACTGGTGGCGCACTCCGGGTACCGGGGGATCCTCGACCTCGACTTCCGGCGTGACCCGGCGGGCGGTGCCTACCGGCTCCTCGACGTCAACCCGCGGCCCGGCGCGCAGTTCCGGCTCTTCACCGACGAGGACGGACTCGACGTCGTGCGGTCCCTCTACCTGGACCTCACCGGCAGCGAGGTGCCACGGGCGGCCGGCCGGCCGGGGCGGGTCTTCGTGGCGGAGAACTACGCGCTGCTCTCCGCGGTCGCCGGTCGCCGGCACCCGGCCCCCGGACGGGCCGGCGCCGCGCACCGCGGGGTCGAGACCGCCTGGTTCGCCCGTGACGACCTGCTGCCGTTCCTCGCCATGGCCGCCGCCTGGCTGCGACGCGGCCTCGTCAAGGGCACGGACCGCCTGCGACCACTGCCGCGGCAGCGGACATCACCTTCCATCGCCGGACCAGAGGCCACACCAGAAGGAGCGGGAACCGCATCATGTACGACTTGGCAGTGATCGGCGCCGGCCCGTACGGGCTCTCCGTCGCGGCACACGCCGCCGCGGCGGGGATGAGCCTGCGGGTGTTCGGCAGAACCATGGCGTCCTGGCGGGACCACATGCCGGAAGGGATGTTCCTCAAGTCCGAGCCCTGGGCCTCCGACCTGTCGGACCCGGGCGCCAAGTACACCCTCGCCGACTACGCCGCCGTCCGCGGCTTCGAGGTGGCGCACGGCCGTCCGCTCCCGATCGCCGACTTCTCCGGGTACGGCATGTGGTTCGCCGAGCACGCGGCGCCGCCCGTCGAGGAACGGACCGTCACCCGGGTCGTCCCGTCGGCCCGCTGCTTCCGGGTGGAGACGGCGGACGGCGACGGCGTCGAGGCGCGGACGGTGGCGCTCGCCGTCGGCATCATGCCGTTCCGGCGCGTGCCCGAGCCGCTCGCGTCACTGCCCCCGGCCCTCTGTTCGCACAGCAGCGGCCACCTGGACCCGAGGGGGTTCGGCGACCTCGACGTCACCGTCGTCGGAGCCGGTCAGGCGGCGCTGGAGACAGCGGTCCTGCTCGCCGAGCACGGGGCACGGCCGCAACTGGTGGCCCGCACGGACCGGAT
Organism: Streptomyces sp. NPDC054847; assembly: GCF_053610925.1. Lineage (NCBI taxonomy): Bacteria > Bacillati > Actinomycetota > Actinomycetes > Kitasatosporales > Streptomycetaceae > Streptomyces > Streptomyces sp. NPDC054847. The sequence continues at coordinate 3,389 of NZ_JBSGZJ010000249.1, forward strand.
CCGGTGGAACACCGTGCCCCTGCCGCAGCAGCGCGGGCGGCTGAGCACCCTGCGCACCCCGCTCAGCGGTCTCGGCAGCGGCTGGACCACCTGGGCGTGGTCGCAACTGCCCGGGGCGGTCGGCCGGCTGCCCGCCGGCCTGCGGGAACGCCTGACGGCCGGCGCGCTCGGACCGGCAGGCGCCTGGTGGCTCCGCGAGCGCTACGAACAGCGGGTGCCCGAACTGCTCGGGCACAGCCTCCGCCGGGCCTCGGTGCGCGACGACGGCCGGGTGCGGCTGGAGCTGAACATGCCCGGCGGCGGTACCCGTTCGCTCGATACCGGCCATGTCGTCGCGGCGACCGGCTTCGTCCCGGACCTGAACCGGCTGGGCCTGCTTGACCCCGGTCTCCGCCAGGCGCTGCGCAGGGCGGGCACCGGCCGGGCGCCGGCGCTGACCCCCCGGTTCGAGTCGAGCTGCCCCGGGCTGTTCTTCGCCGGTCTGCTGACCGCGCCGACGTTCGGCCCCGCCATGCGGTTCGTGTACGGCACGGCGTTCACGGCCGACCGGCTCGTCGCCGGTGTGCGGCACCGGCTGCGCCGATGACACGCCGGACGGCAGGACCGGGGCGGTGCGCTCAGGCCGGGTGCCGGTCGTAGAGCCAGCCCCTGCGGGACTGCGGGGAAGCGGACCTGGCGGCCGGCTCTTCCGGGACGGGCGGGGGCGGGAAGAGGCTGAGCCTGGTCCACTCCCCGTCCGGCCGGCCCGGCATGGTGCGGCCGGCGGCCGTCCACTCACGCGCCAGTTGGTCGTAGATGGGACTGCTGCCCGTCGGCGCGGCCGTCGGATCCGTACTCGTCTGGACGCGCTGCCATCGAGCCGGCGCGGTAATCCTTGCCATATGACCGCAAACGCGCGGCCGGGGCCGAAGTCACTGCCCGGGCCCGGTGGTGGGGGACGGGTGGAACGGCCTTTCGAGCCGGTCGCCCGCGGCAGTGAGATTCACCCGTACGACTCGGGGCGTGCCGCGGCCGATCACCCCTGGCGGAGCCGAAGATACGCATCAACGCGCGCCGCGGAAAAGGGGATCGATGCGACACATGGCGACCGTGCTGGTGCCGGCACTCCTCCTGGGCCTCACCGCATGCCAGAGCACCGGCGGCGCCGGTGCGGAGCCGGCCCCCGGGGCGTCCGCCGGGGCGCGGACGGCCGCCGCCGGCATCGGCGACACCGCCGACATCGGCGGCGCACGGTTCGGCGAGCATCTCCAGGTCTCCCTGCGCGCGTTCGTCGACCCCGCCGTGGCGAAGGGGACCGCGCCCCGGCCCGCCGCCGGACACCGCTGGGTCGGTGTGGAGCTGAGCCTGGCCAACGTCGGCGGCACGGCCCACGAGTCGCCCCTCGGCAGGACTTGGGTCGTCGACCACCGCGGCAAGCGCCACCCGGCCGTCCGCTCGGGGGAGCTCACCACCGGCTCCCCGCTGAAGGTACGGACGCTGACCGTCGGCGAACACGCCGACGGATGGCTGGTGTTCGAAGTGCCCTTCGGCAGCCGCGCCGTGGCGCTCGACTGCACGGTCGGCGGCGAGCGGCACACCTGGCGGCTGTGAGGGAAAACGGCGGCGGCCTCTCGTCGAGGGCGGGGAACGGCACTTTGCCGTCGGGTTCCCCCGTCCAGGTGAACGAGGGCCGGTAGTCGGCGTGCCCGCCACTAGGGTGCCGATCCATGACCACAGCGAACACCCCCCGATCCGCCGTGAACCGCAGCCGGCTGGGCACGCTCTCCCTGCTCGCCTGGACCGGGGATCCCGCTCAGGGCCATGACACGCCCTATCTGCTCACCTACTCCCTCGGCGACGGCAGCGACGGGCCGGCCGCGGGGGAGGAGGAGGCCCTGGCGATGATCGCGGAGCTCGGGCTGACCGTCGGCGACGAGATGCACGACCACACGCACGACGGCTCGCACCCGATCCAGCTGCTGGTCGAAGGCGGCCAGGCCGTCGTCAACATGCCCTACCTGAAGGCCCAGTGCCCGGCGCCGCCGGAGTGGCTGGCCGCCGCGGACCGGCGCGGCCACGTCCACTTCATGATCGCGAGCCGCCCGTGGCCCGAGGGGACCCCGGGCGTGCCCGTCAGCGACGAGGCCTTCCAGTCCTTCCTCGGAGACGAGACCACCCTCACCAGCTCGGCACACGTACTGCTGCCGGTGTCGCGGCTGCGCCGCTGACACCGGGCCTCCTGGCAGAAGGTCCGCGTCCGGAGACTCCCGCCCGGGCCCCTCGGGTCAGGGAGCGTCGAACGCGAAGCGGAGCGACCCGACGCGGTTGTCGAAGCTGGAGTCGACCAGGCACGGCGCGCCGACCGCCCGGAGGCCGCCGGTCCTGGTGAGCAGTTCGTGGAACAGGGCCTTCATCTCCTGCCTGGCCAGGTGCGCGCCGAGGCAGTAGTGCGGACCGCCGCCCCCGTACCCCAGGTGCGGGTTGGGGCTGCGGGTGATGTCGAAGACGTCCGGATCGTCGAAGACGGCCTCGTCACGGTTGGCCGACGCGTAGAACAGCACCACCTTCTCGCCGGGACGGAAGCCGTGGCCGCCGAGCTCGCACTCGGCGGCCACCGTGCGGCGGAACTGGATGATCGGCGTCGAGTGACGGACGATCTCCTCCACGGCGCCGTCCGCGTACCCGTCGAAGTCCGACTCCAACAGGGCTCGCTGCTCGGGGTGTTCGCTGAGCAGCGACAGCCCGTGCGCGATCGCGTTGCGCGTCGTCTCCACGCCCGCGACCAGCAGCAGCGAGAAGAACGCGCCCAGTTGCCGGGAGTTCAGCGCCTGGCCGTCCACGTCCGCGCACACCAGGGCGGAGACGAGATCCCCCGTGGGCCTGCGGCGCCGCTCACGGGCCAGGCCCGCCATCACCAGCTGCATATGGGCCAGGGCGCGCAGTCCGCGTCCGGGCATTCGCAGCCGGGACCGCAGGCCGCGCTGCACGCCCACGTTCTCGGAGGCCTGGTCGATACGGGCCGCGATCTCGGCGCGGGCCTCGCCGGGGACGCCCATCAGGTCGCAGATCACCTCGAAGGGCATGCGTGAGGCGACCGAAGGGACGAAGTCCCGCGGACGGCCCGCCAGCATCTCGCCGACGATGCGCCGGGCGACCTCCCGGACGTTGTCCTCGGTGGCGGCCAGCAGTCTCGGCGTGAACGAACGGGCCACGATCCGGCGCAGCATGGCATGTTCCGCACCGTCCATGTTGACCATGGAGTTCCCGAAGACCGCCTTGGCCCAGGAGGCCGGCTCCGGGGTGGTGACGCCCGGCGCGCTGGCGAAGTCACGCGGGCGCCGGCTCGCCTCCGCCACATCGGCGTGCCGGACCAGCGCGTAGAAGCCGGGCCGGTCCCCGAACCGCACGGGGGTGTCGCGTGCGCGGAGCTCGGCGAAGGCGGCGAGCCGGGCAGGACGCGGCAGCCGCCAGAACGACGGGTCGGACAGATCGGTCTCGGGGGCGTGTGCGGCGGGCCGGGCAGCGGCCCGGCCGGGAATCGTCCTCACCACGGCAACCTCCAGGTGCTCGGGGCCACATGCTGGCCCATCGCGGCGTCAGCATGCGTCCCGACATTGCTGCGGACGGGCGGAATTTGCACGGGTCCGCCCGTCCGGATCGTTGTGACAGGACGACGGAGACTCCGTTCGGCACATGAGGGGACGTACACAGCGATGAAGTTGACCACTCGGGGAACTCTGGCGGCGGTACTGGCATGCATGGGCTCGGCCGTGGCGGCCGCGCCCGCGGTCGCCGGGACGTCCGTGCCTGTCGTCCTGCCGCTCGAGAGCCTGGAGACAGTGGTACCGGTCGAGGCGCCGGACCTGCGCACCGGTGTGCCGGTCCCCGTGCCCGGCGCGCCGGAGGGGCCGCGGCACGTGACCGGGACCCTGGTGCCGCAGGACACGTTGCCTTCGGTGCCCCTCAGCAGCGAACTGCCCCGGACCCTGCTGGAGGTCCCGGTGGAGAACCCGCTCGGCGAGGGCAACCTCGGCGTCGCGGAGGTGCTCGCCCCGGAGTCGGACGTGAAGGTGGCGAGCCCCGGTGCGTCGCTCGGCGCGCCCGTGACCGCCCCCACCGGTGCGTTCGGTCTGCCCGAGCCCACTCTGCCGGATGCCGCGCTGGTCGCGCCGGTGCTCCAGGCCGCGCCGGCCGGCACCTTGCTGTTCCGCTGACGGACACGGTCTGCTCCCTCGGGTGGGGGAGCAACCCTTTGACGGCGGCGTCGTTGTCCCACGAGAACCGTTGTCGACACGGCGTCGCGGTACGTCCGCGGGCGGCAGCGGTCATCGCGTGAGGACACCGACGGGAGGGGCGATGCCATGAGCACGGGCACCAGGGGCGCCACCCACGGCGGAGCGGTGACGGGCGGTGGATCTCCCGCCCGCCGGCTGGTACTGCGGGGCCTCTTCACCGTCGGGGCCGTCGCCGGCACGGCCGGGGCGCTGCTGCCGCTCCTCGCCAGGCGCGGCGGGGACACCGGGGACACCGGAAAGTCCGGCGGGAACAGGGCTGCGACGTCCCGGTCGCTGGAGCGGTTCGCCGAGACGTACCAGGGCCGGCACATCCAGGGCAGCGCCACCGTGATGGTCCCCGCCGACGACGAGGACCCGTACGTGGACGGGGAGGCCGCCGACCGGGTCCGTTCCGGCCGGCCCGCCGGGCGCGCCCGGCCGGCACCGAGCGTGGAGGTCCGTATCGACGGCCGGCCGCTGCATGTCATGCGGCGCGCCGACGGTACGTACCTGAGCCTGGTCAACCACTACGAGTCGTTCCCGACGCTGCGGGACGTGGCCCGCGCGGCCGTCGACGAACTGGGCGACGCCCAGCTCTCCTTGACCCCCATGACCGCCATGCACAGCGCCTGAACAGGGAGGCCGGCAGCCCGTGTACACCCGCAAGAACCAGCGGAACCTGACCCGTTCGGAGAAGCGGCGGCTGGTCGGGGCGCTGCTTGAGCTCAAGCGCTCCGGCCGGTACGACGAGTTCGTCAGGATGCACGGCGAGTACTACGTCACCGACGCGGAGGACCGTCCCCGTCCCGCCCACATGACGCCGTCGTTCTTCCCCTGGCACCGCAGGTTCCTGCTGGAGTTCGAGCGGGCGCTGCAGCAGGTCGACCCTGGTGTGTCCGTCCCGTACTGGGACTGGACGACGGACAACTCGCCCGCTTCGTCGCTGTGGGCCGACGATCTCATGGGCGGCACAGGACGCCGCGGCGACCGGCAGGTCATGACCGGCCCCTTCGCCCATGTCAACGGTGACTGGCGGATCGACGCCCGGATCTCCGAAGGCCATTTCCTCACCCGCGATCTGGGCCGACCGGGCAACCCGGTGTCGCTGCCGACGAAGGCCGAGGTGGCGCAGGCGCTGGACGATCAGCTCTACGACGCCGCACCGTGGGACTCCACGGTACCCCGCGGTTTCCGCAACCGGATGGAGGGCTGGAGCGCCGGCGGCTCCCAACGCTGGCGCCTGCACAACCGGGTCCACCGATGGGTCGGCGGCCTGATGATGAGCGCCACCTCTCCCGACGACCCGGTCTTCTGGCTCCACCACGCGTACATGGACCTGCTGTGGACGCGCTGGCAGAAGGCGCACCCGGGATCCCGCTATCTGCCGGACAAGAGGCTCGAGCGGTCCGATCCGCAGTACGGGCGGGTCTTCTCGGCCGACGAGCCGATGCCGCCGTGGGACGTCAGGCCGTCGGCGCTCATGGACCACACACGCTTCTACCGGTACGCCTGACAGGACGTCCCGTATGGGCGGCGGGCCCCGGCAGCGTACGCCGCCCTTCCGGGGCGGGCATGACTGCGGCCTCCCCCGGAGTGGTGAAGGGGAGGCCGCAGCGGTCGGTGTGGTCAGCCGCCGTAGGCGCCGTGGTGGCCACCGTCGACGTTCGCGCACGGGTTGCCGAAGGTCGGGTTGAGCAGGGCGATGACGTTCACGGTGTTGCCGCAGACGTTGACCGGCACGTGCAGGGGCACCTGGACCGCGTTGCCGGACACGACACCGGGGGAACCGGCAGCGCCACCGTGCGCTCCGGCGTCGGCGGCAGCCATGCCGGCGCCGCCGGCCAGGATGGCACCGGTGCCGGCGACTACGGCGGCTGCCTTCGCGATACGCGACATCAACTTCTCCTTGCAGGACGAGAGTGGGCCGCAGGATTGCGACCAGCACATTCCGTTCAACGCCGGAACCGACGGGGCGGTAACGGATCAAAATCAAACTTGTCGCTCGATCCGACCGGCCGCCCGGGCGGGAGCAGCGCCCGAAGCCGATCCTCGATCGTTTGTTCGGTTTCGGAGGTACGGTGAGAGACATGGCAGCACATCTCCAGGGATCCCTCTTCGACCAGACCGACGAGATCCGTCTCGGTCCGCTCGGCGACACCCGGCGCACCGTGCTCGGCGACGGCGCCTGGATCGACGTCCTGCCCGGCTGGCTCTCCGGGGCGGACGCCCTGTTCGACGAACTCGTCGGCACCGTGCCCTGGCGGGCGGAACGACGGCAGATGTACGAGCGGGTGGTCGACGTGCCGAGGCTCCTCGCCCACTACGGGGAGGACGACCCGTTCCCGCATCCCGTCCTTGAGGAGGGGCGGGACGCCCTCTCGCGGCACTACGCCGAGGAGCTCGGCGAGCCGTTCCGCACCGCCGGCCTCTGCTACTACCGGGACGGCCGGGACAGCGTCGCCTGGCACGGGGACACCATCGGACGCGGCTCGCACGAGGACACGATGGTCGCCATCCTCTCCGTCGGCGCACCGCGCGAGCTGGCGCTCCGGCCCCGGCGGGGCGGCGGCGCACAGGTGCGCAAGGCGCTCGGCCACGGCGATCTGATCGTGATGGGCGGCTCGTGCCAGCGGACCTGGGAGCACGCCGTCCTCAAGACGGCGCGCCCGGTCGGGCCGCGCATCAGCATCCAGTACCGGCCGCGGGGCGTGCGCTAGGGTCTCTCGTTTGGATCAGGCCGGATCAGGGAGCGGGGTCTGGTGCGTGCGATCGCAAGGCGGAGGAGGGAGGCATGGCGGAGC
>NZ_JBSGZJ010000250.1:0-10395 GCF_053610925.1 Streptomyces sp. NPDC054847
CGCCTGGCGCTTCCGCTGTCGCCTCCGCGCTCACCAGCGCCTTGAGGGCGCCGACGACCTGTCCGGAGGTGGGGATCTCTTCGAGAACGGTCATGCCGGGCGGGACGGCCCCGGGCCCGGCCGTGGTTGCCCGGCCGGGGCGCGATCACCCGTACGGGGTGCCGTCCGCGCCCCTTTCCCGTGCCGCGCCCGTGACGGGGCGTCAACCTCCCGGGAACGCACAGGCCGCGAGAGGTCGACGCCGCCGGGCAGCCGGTGTCAGGCGGTGAAGTCGGACGCGGCCAGGAGGCCGGTGTCCGGGTTGTCGGTGAAGATGCCGTCGATGCCCGTCGCGAAGTACGCCTTGTACGCACCGAAGACGTCGCCGTACGCGTTCGGATCGGTGCCGCGCCGGAAGTCGGCGGGCAGGAAGGTGTTCTCGTTGCGCATCGTGTACGGGTGCAGGACCAGGCCCCGCGCGTGGGCGTCCCGCACCAGCGTCGTGGGCTCGGTGAGCCGGCCGTTCGCGTCCTTGGGAATGACGAGGTCCAGCAGCGGGCCGATCCCCTGGGCGAAGCCCGCGATCCAGTCCAGGCCGTCCGGCTCGACCAGATCGGCCACCGTGCGCGGGTCGCCCGACTCGCGGAAGTCCCACGGGCGGTCGTCCGGGGTCCACAACAGGACGACACGCGGAGTGGCCACGAGACGGGCCATGCGCTCCATGCTCGTCGGCTCGAAGGACTGGAGGAACGTCGGGGAGCTCGCGCGGTGCCGCCCGTACCGGCGCAGCAGCTTCGCCAGGCGCTCCTCCAGGCCGAGACCGATGTTCCGGAAGTAGGTGGGGTGCTTGGTCTCGACGTAGAGCCACACGGGGCGGCCGCGGCGGCGGCCCTCCTTCTCGGCCCACTGCAGCACCTCCTCGAAGGTGGGCACCGTCCAGCGGCCGTCGTAGAGGGTGTTCTCCTGGCGGGTGCCGGGGATCCGCTCCTTGGCACGCAGCGTCTTCAGCTCGGCCAGCGTGAAGTCCTCGGTGAACCAGCCGGTGAGGCTGACGCCGTCGACCGACTTGGTGGTCCGGCGAGAGGCGAACTCGGGGTGCGCGGCGACATCGGTCGTGCCCGTGATGTCGTTCTCATGACGGCATACGAGGTGCCCGTCCTTCGTGGGCACCAGGTCCTGCTCGATGACGTGCGCGCCCATGTCGAGGGCGAACTGGTACGCGCCGATGGTGTGCTCGGGCCGGTATCCGCTGGCACCGCGGTGGGCGATCACGGTGGGAACGGGCAGGCCGCCCCGGTCCTCGCCGGACGGGCGGACGGCGCCGGTGCGCTCACCCGCCCGCGCCGCGCCCGCACCGGCCCCGAGGGCCGCGGTGGTGAGGACCGCGGCTCCCAGCACGCTCCGACGCGCCGGACTGCTGCTCGCACCGTGTGTCATGAAACGTTCCTCCATGTGATGTACCGCGTGTGATGTCCCGCACCTGCCAAGCGACGCCTGATGGTAGGCAGTTACCTCTTACCTGCGGCAGACCCTGCGCGAACGCGTCGGAAACACACGTCAACACTGCGTATCACCTCGGTGAACCCGATGTGCGAGCGAGGGCGACCCGCGAGTATCGTCCTCACCTGCACAGACTTCACCGGTCATAACCGCCCGTCCCATGACACCGGAGGACCCGTTGTCCCGCTTGACGCTCATCAAGGCAGTGCTCGGGCCGATCCTGCGCCTGATGTTCCGCCCGCGTGTGGAAGGGGCGGAGAACATCCCCGGGACGGGAGCCGTGATTCTCGCCGGGAACCATCTCACCTTCATCGACTCCATGATCCTTCCGCTGGTCTGCGACCGCCCGGTGTACTTCATCGGCAAGGACGAGTACGTCACGGGCAAGGGCATCAAGGGCCGCGCGATGGCCTGGTTCTTCACCGGCTGCGGCATGATCCCGGTCGACCGGGACGGCGCCAACGGCGGCGTGGCCGCGCTGATGACGGGCCGCCGGGTGCTGGAGGAGGGCAAGATCTTCGGCATCTACCCCGAGGGCACCCGCTCCCCCGACGGCCGTCTGTACCGGGGCCGTACCGGCATCGCGCGCCTCACCCTGATGACCGGCGCGCCGGTGGTCCCCTTCGCCGTCATCGGCACCGACAAGCTTCAGCCCGGCGGCGCGGGCCTGCCCCGGCCCGGCCGGGTCACGCTCCGCTTCGGTGAGCCGATGGAGTTCTCGCGCTACGAGGGGATGGACCGTGACCGCTATGTGCTGCGCGCGGTGACGGACTCGGTGATGTCGGAGGTCATGCGGCTGTCGGGGCAGGAGTACGTGGACATGTACGCAACCAAGGCGAAGGCGGCGTAAGCCGCTGCGCGGGGCCGTTTCCCCACCCCGCCCCGCCGACCCCGTCAGTGCTCGACGTCCTCCGCCAGTTTCTGCCCCCGCAGCAGGAACCACGCCACCGCCGCCGTGGTGAGGAGCACGAGCGCCCCCACCCCGGCCGCCATCCGCAGGCCCTCGGTGAACGCCTCCTGCGCCGCCGTGACCAGGGCTTCCGCGCGGGCCGGCGGGAGGGCGGCCGAGGCCTCCACCGCGCCGCCGAGCGACTCGTGGGCGGCCGCGGCCACGTCCGACGGCGTACCGTCCGGCGCGGTGAAGCCACGGTAGACGCCGGTGACGATCGAGCCGAGCAGCGCGATGCCGAGCGCCGCGCCCAGCTCGTACGCCGTCTCCGACACCGCGGACGCGGCTCCGGCCTGCTCCTTGGGAACGCTGGAGAGGATCACGTCCGCGGTGACCGTGAACGAGAATCCCGCGCCCGCGCCGACGATCAGCAGCGACGCCCCGAGCAGCGGGTAGCCGGTCGACCCGGTGAGCAGCGTCAGCACGGCGAGGGACAGCCCGACGGCGGCCAGGCCGCCGGCGACGACGGACCGTACGGAGAACCGGCGGGCGGCCCTGCCCGCGACCAGCCCCGTCGCCACCGCGCCGATCGCGGCGGGCAGTTCCGCGAGTCCCGCCTCGAACGGTGGACGGCCCTGGACCAGTTGCAGGAACTGGGACAGGAAGAACACGAGACCCGACAGGCCGAGGATGGTCAGCAGGTCGGCGAGCACCGCGCCCGAGAATCCGCGGTGCCGGAACAGCCGCATGTCCAGCAGGGGCGCGCTCAGGGTGAGCTGCCGGCGGACGAAGCCGTACAGGCCGGCGGCGCCGGCGAGTGCCGCCACGCCCGCTTCCCAGCTCGCCCCGTGGGTGGCGGCCTCCTTGACGGCGTAGACGACGGCGACCATGCCGACGAGGGACAGTGCCACGCTGAGCAGGTCCCACGGGCCGGTGGCCGGGTTCTTCGACTCCGGCAGGAGCTTGACGCCGACGACGACGAGGACCGCCATCACGGGCAGGTTGATCAGGAAGACGGAGCCCCACCAGAAGTGCTCCAGCAGAAGGCCGCCGACGACGGGGCCCACTGCCGCGCCCGCGGACGCGGTGGCGCCCCAGATGCCGATGGCGAAGCTGCGTTCCCTGGGGTCGTGGAAGATGTTGCGGATCAGCGCCAGCGTGGAGGGCATCAGGGTCGCGCCGGCGACGCCGAGCAGCGCCCGCGCGAGGATCATCATCTCCGGGGTGGTGGCGTACGCGTTGAGGACCGACACGGCTCCGAAGGCGACGGCTCCGCTCAACAGCAGCTTCTTGCGGCCGATGCGGTCGCCGAGGCTGCCCATGGAGACGAGCAGGCCGGCGATGACGAACGAGTAGACGTCGCCGATCCACAGCAGTTGGGTGCCGGTCGGTGCCAGGTCCTCGCTGAGGAACGGGGTGGCGAGGCCGAGCACGGTGGCGTCGACGGCCACGAGGAGGACGGCGAGGACCAGGACCGCGAGGGCCAGCCAGCGGCCGGGGCGGTACACGGTCTCGTCCGTCCCGTTCGTGGGCAGGACGGTGGTGCTCATTGATCCACTCTCCGTAGTGCTCCGCCGAGCAGCAGCTCGGCGGTCATGTGCTGGAAGTCCTTCTTGGCGACACGGCCGTCCATGACGGCCCAGGCGCAGGAGCCGACGAGGGCGTAGAGCGCCTCCGTCAGCCAGGCCGGTGTCAGATCGATGCGGAACTCGCCCTCGTTCTGGCCGCGCCGGAACAGGTCGGAGACTCGGGCGTCGAGGCGGGCCCAGCCCTCGTTGATCTCGTCGCCCTCGAAGAGCTGGTTCTCGGTGTAGAGGAAGGCCAGCAGGTCCGCGGCCGGCTGCATCTCGCCGATCAGCCGGCGCAGGGCCTCGCCGGCGCCGTCCTCGTCGAGTCGGGCCCGGTCGATCGCCGCCTCGAACTCCTGGATGCCGAGCTGCTCCAGCGCCCTGACGAGCGCGTCCCGGCCGGCGAAGTGCCGGTGCAGGGTGGCGCGGCCGATGCCCGCGGCCCGGGCGACCTCGTCCATGGTGGCGGTCGATTTCCGGGCGAGGAGGGCGGCGGCGGCGCGCAGCGCGTGGTCTCGATCCATGGCCATGGGACAACCATAGACCATATGAGACACCAGTGTCTCATTCAGTATGCAGACGTCTCTTTACCGCAGGTTCGGAGGCTGCACCATCTGCGCCGCCCGCTCTTGTCCTGGAACAGCCAGCCGCAGTCGGCACCGGGACAGGCACGGACGGTGAACCTGCCCGGGTCCGCCAGCAGCTCGGCGGCGCTGCGGGCCACGGCGAGCACGGGCAGCCGCAGACCGGCGGAAGGGGACATCCGCCAGTGGCCGAGGCCGTCCTCGCCTCGGACGAACACCGACTCCTTCGCGGCGTCCTCCGCGACATCCGCCACCGCCTTGAACGCCCTCACGTCGTCGGGACCGGTCAGAGCGGCGTACAGCTGCGCACGGAACTCCCGCGCCTCCTCCAGAACGGCCGCGGCCTCGTCCGGCCGCTGCCGCGCCCGCTTCAGCAGCCCGGTCACCAGCCAGTCCTCCGCGAGATCCAGATGCCCCGCCCAGACGGCGAGCGTCCGGTAGGTGCGCAGCCATTCCGATCCGGGCAGGCCCGGCCCGCCCCAGCCGGCGTAGGTGTTGCAGAACTCGAGCGCCGGATGGCCGCTGGTGGTCCAGGGCAGCCACTCCTCGTCGACCCGTACCGCGTAGAGGGGCGCGGGCGGGCGGTTCAGCCGGGGATCACCGTGCAGCATCCGGTCGTGGAGGGTGTTCAGCGCGGCGCCGGGCTCGATGCCCAGGCCGGTCACCAGCGCCTTGCGGGTGACGCGGTACAGCTCGAGAGCGTCCGCCTGCCGGCCGCTCCGGTACAGGGCGGTCATCTGCGCGGCGACGAGCCGTTCCCTGCCGGGATGCGCGCGGGCGAGCGGCGTCAGGTCGGTGACGACCCTGTCGTGCATACCGAGCTCCAACTGGGCCTCCGCCCGCTGTTCCAGCGCGGACAGCCGGAGTTCGGCGAGCGACTCGCCGAGCCGTTCCCGCAGTCCGTCGTCCGCGACGTCTTCGAGCAGCGGCCCCCGCCACAGTCCGAGGGCCCGGTCGAACAGGCGCACCCGCTGGGCCGCGTCGGCGACGCCCCCGGCGCGGCGGGCGAGGTCCTTGAACTCGTGGGCGTCGACCGCGTGGACGCCGGGGTCGAGGACGTAACCGTCGTGGCGTGTCTCGACGCGGACCCCGTACGCGCCCAGCCGGGCGCGGAGCCGGCCGATGTAGGTATGGACGGTGCCCCGCGCGGACGCGGGCCCGTCGCCGTCCCACAGCAGCTCGATGAGACGGCCGGTGGTCACGACCCGGCCCGCCTCCAGCAGGAGGATCGACAGCAGGCAGCGCTCCTGGCGGCGGCTGCCCACCGGGACCCGCTCTCCTTCGTGACGGGCCTCGAACGGACCCAGCAGCTGGAACTCCATGGCAGCCGCGAGCCTAACCGGCGGGTGCGACGGCGCACAGCGGTGGTGAGCGCGTGGTCAGACGGCGGGGACAGGCTGGGGCGGACAGCGGGACCACTGCCCGGTCCGGTCCTTCCCGGCCCGGTCACGTCTCGGTCGGACCACTTCTTCAAGGAGTCTCCATGCGACGAATCGCCTTTGCTCTGGCGGCAGTTGCCGCGACCACACTCATGGGCGCCGCGCCCGCGGCCGCCGCCGCGCCCGCCGAGCGGTCCGCCGGTGTCGATGCCGGACTCGCCGCCGGCCTCGACGCCGGCTGGGAGCCGGCGCCGTCCGCGCCGTGGGACGTCGCGGCGGGCCTGCGATGCGACTTCCCCGTCCACGGCGAACCCGTCGTGGACGAGGTGGTCCGGCGCGTGCTGGACACCCACCCCGACGGAAGGCCGAAACTGGTCGCCTACAAGGGAGACCTGATCGTGCGGGTCACCAACAAGGAGACGGGCGACTCCTACGACGCCGACGTCAGCGGCACGGCCGTCGTCGACTACCGCACGGACGGCTCCCAGTTCTGGTCGGTGCTCGGCCCGGTACTGGTCGGGGTCGGCGAGGGCGCCGGCAATCTCGACCGGGGCCTGTACGTCGTGGACGGCGTCTACACCTTGGACATCAGCCCGTCCGGCTACAAGAAGGTCACCATGGCCCATGGATCGACGACGGACATCTGCGAGCAGATCGACTGACCGGATCCCCGCGACCTGACATCCCGGCGCCCGACGGGCTGTCAGGTCGCGGGGAGACGAAGCTGCCCGTCGGGACACCGGAATGCTCCGTCGGGAGGTACGAAAAAGGGCAAGGGGGCTGTGCCCACTCCTTGCCACTCTCAAGGTATAGCGCACTGGGGGGCTTGCGGCAAGGCCCCCGTCGTGACGCAGAATCTCCGGCCTGAGCCGGAATCTGCGGAAGCGAGAGTCACGAAATGCGAGTGTTGTTGTCGACGTACGGGTCGCGCGGTGACGTCGAACCGCTGGTGGGACTCGCGGTGCGGCTGCGGGAACTCGGCGCCGAGGTGCGGGTGTGCGCGCCGCCGGACGAGGACTTCGCTCAGCGGCTGGCGGGCGTGGACGTCCCGATGGTGCCGGTCGGCCCCTCGGCGCGCGCGCTGACGACGGCCGCGCCGGCGTCCCTGCCCGAGCGCGCGGCCGCGTTGATCGCCGGTCAGTTCGACGCGCTCCCCGCGGCCGCCGAGGGATGTGACGTGCTGATGGCCACGGGCCCGATGCCGGCCGCGGCCGGCGCGCTGTCGGTGGCCGAGAAACTGGGCATCCGCTCCGTGTCCGTGACCTTCCAGCAGCTCACCCTGCCCTCGCCGTACCACGCGCCGCTGGCGTACGCGGGCAGGCCGTTCCCGCCGGACGTGACCGACAACCGGGTGCTGTGGGACCTGGACAAGCAGAGCATCGACGCGCTGTTCGGCGAGGCGCTCAACACCAACCGGGCGTCGATCGGTCTGCCCCCGGTGGACCACGTCCGCGACTACGTGATCGGCGACCGCCCGTGGCTGGCGACGGACCCGGTCCTCGACCCGTGGCTGGAGCCCGCGGACTTGGACGTGGTGCAGACCGGCGCGTGGTTCCTGCCGGACGAACGCCCGCTCCCGGACACGTTGGAGGCGTTCCTCGACGCGGGCGAACCACCGGTGTACGTCGGCTTCGGCAGCATGCCCCTGCACGGTTCGCCGGACGCCGCCCGCGTGGCCGTCGAGGCCGTCCGCGCGCAGGGCCGCCGCGTACTCGTCTCCGGCGGCTGGGCCGATCTGGCACTGATCGACGACCAGGACGACTGCTTCGCCGTGGGCGAGGCCAACCACCAGGCACTGTTCGGCCGGGTGGCCGCCGTCGTGCACCACGGCGGCGCGGGCACCACGACGACGGCCACCCGTTCCGGCGCACCGCAGGTGGTGGTGCCCCAGTCGGTGGACCAGCCGTACTGGGCGGGCCGGGTGGCCGAGTTGGGCATCGGCGCGGCGCACGACGGTCCGACCCCGACCTTCGAGTCCTTGTCGGCTGCGCTCGCGACGGCCCTGACGCCCGGGACCCGCGACCGGGCGCGGGCCGTCGCCGGCAAGGTCCGCACCGACGGTGCGACGGTGGCCGCGAAGCTGCTGCTCGACAGGGCAGGCCGGGAAAGGCTGCCCGTGTCCGCGTGACATCACGCGACCGCCGAGCCACGAACCGGAAACACAAGTGCACGCGAACGTGGCCCTCATGGCTGTCGCCCGCCATGGCCACCGGATTCGTCACGCCGGTCCAGACGCCTTGCTGCGCGCAACGACTGCAAGCGGCCTCACATCGGAGCAATGACGTGAACCCCCTGACCACCAGCGCCTTCGACCTTCCCGACCGCCTCTCCCCCAAGGCCGACCCGACGCTGATCGCCGGCGACGAGCAGCACTTCGCTGCCGTCGCGCAGTGCCTCGAGGAGTCGATCGCCGAACTGACCGACCGCCTCGACGCCGAGCGCCGGGCACCCGGCGGCACCGGCCGGCAGGCGATGGACCGTGACATGGAGATCCACCGGCTGACCGCTCGCCTGCGCGCGCTGCGACGCTTCGGTCTGGACCTGTGCCTCGGGCACATGGTCGGCGCGGAGGACCCCGAGCCCGTGTACGTCGGACGGCTCGGCCTCAAGGACAGCACGGGCCGTCGGCTGCTGCTCGACTGGCGCTCCCCCGCGGCCGAGCCGTTCTTCGGAGCCACCCACGCCGACCCGATGGGTCTGGCGAGCCGCCGGAGATACCGCTGGACCCGCGGCCGGATCAGCGACTACTGGGACGAGGTGTTCACGGCGGACGGGTTCGCCGGGCATGCCGCGCTCGACGACCAGTCCGCCTTCATCGCCAGCCTGGGCAGCAACCGGTCGCCGCGGATGCGGGACGTGCTCGGCACCATCCAGGCGGACCAGGACGCCGTCATCCGCGCGGGGTCCCGCGGCGCTCTCGTCGTCGACGGCGGCCCGGGTACGGGCAAGACCGTCGTCGCTCTGCACCGCTCCGCCTACCTCCTCTACTCCGATCCTCGCCTCGGTCACCGCCGCGGCGGTGTGCTGTTCGTCGGTCCGAGCCGGCCGTACCTGAGCTACGTCTCCGACGTCCTCCCCAGCCTCGGAGAGGAGGGCGTGCAGACCTGCACCCTGCGTGACCTCGTCGCCGAAGGCGCCGTGGCAGAGGTCGAGGCCGACCCGGAAGTGGCCCGCCTGAAGTCGTCCGCGGACCTGGTGCACGCGATCGAGAAGGCCGTCGCCTTTTACGAGGAACCGCCCGCCAAGGGCATGACGGTCACGACCCACTGGTCCGACATCCAGCTGAGCGCCCACGACTGGGCCGCGGCGTTCGAAGCGGCGGAGCCCGGTACGCCGCACAACGAGGCGCGCGACCAGGTGCTGGAGGAACTGCTCACGATCCTGGTGGACAAGCACGACGAGGACGACGCGGACGACGTCCCGCCCGACCTGCTCCGCAAGTCCCTGCGGGGGAACAGGGAGCTGATCACGGCCTTCGACCGCGCATGGCCGCTGCTCGAAGCGGCCGACCTCGTCGGAGACCTGTGGTCGGTACCCGCCTACCTGCGGATGTGCGCGCCCTGGCTCGGCCGCGACGAGGTCCACAAACTCCAGCGCGCGGTACCACAGGCCTGGACGGTGTCCGACCTGCCGCTCCTGGACGCCGCGCGGCAGCGGCTCGGCGACCCGGAGGCGTCACGGCGCAGGCGTCGGCACGAGGCCGTCCTCGCCGCCCAGCGCGAGCGCACGGCGCAGGTCGTCGACAACCTGATCCAGGCCGCGGCCGATTCGGGCGCCGACGGCGACGACGGCGAAGGCCTGGTGACGATGCTGCGCGGCGAGGACGCCAAGGTCAGTCTGGTCGACGAGTCCGAACTGCCCACCGTCGAACCGGACCTGCTCGCCGGACCGTTCGCGCACGTCGTCGTGGACGAGGCCCAGGAGCTCACCGACGCCGAGTGGCAGATGCTGCTGCTGCGGTGCCCGTCCCGGAGCTTCACCATCGTCGGGGACCGCGCTCAGGCCAGGCACGGGTTCACGGAGTCGTGGCAGGAGCGGCTCGAGCGGGTCGGGCTCGACCGGATCAGCCTGGCGTCCCTGAACGTCAACTACCGGACGCCGGAAGAGATCATGGCCGAGGCCGAGCCGGTGATCCGGGCGGCGCTCCCCGACGCCAACGTGCCGACGTCCATCCGCAGCAGCGGCGTCCCCGTCGTCCACGGATCCGCTTCGGAGCTGGACGGGATCCTCGACGGCTGGCTCGCCGCGCATGCCGACGGGACCGCCTGTGTCATCGGCGTCGGAGACGTCGAAGAGGGCACGTCCCGATCGACGTCCCGCGTCCGGTGGCTGACCCCGGAGCTGTCGAAGGGGCTCGAGTTCGACCTGGTCGTCCTTGTGGACCCGGACGAGTTCGGCGAGGGCGTCGAAGGAGCGGTCGACCGCTACGTGGCGATGACCCGGGCGACCCGGCAGCTCGTCGTCCTCACGAGCTCCTGACGCCGGCAGGACCAGAG
>NZ_JBSGZJ010000251.1:0-10312 GCF_053610925.1 Streptomyces sp. NPDC054847
CCTGCGGGCACCTCGGCCCGCACCGTCACACCGCCGTCACACCGCCAGCGGCTCGAGGTCGCGGTAGACGCGGCGTTCGTCCTTGGCGATGCGGGTGAGCGCGTGCTCCTCGCCCAGCAGCCGCTGGAGTTCCTCGACCGTCTCCACGCGCAGCTGAGCCGCCTCGTCCTTGCGCCCCAGCAGTCCGAGCGTGACGGACATGTTGGAGGCGATGCCGAGCACCTCCGGGTGGTGCGCTCCCAGCACCTCGCGCAGCCGGCCCACGGTCCGCCGCTCGATCACCAGTGCCTCGTCGCAGAGGCCCAGGTCCGCAAGGGCGTTGGCGAGGTTGATCGTGCTGTAGAGGGCGTGCGGATGGTCCTCTCCCAGGACCTCGCGCATCACCTCGACCACGTCCCGCAGCAGCCGCTCGGCCGTCTCCGGCGTTCCGCAGCCCCACTCGTAGATCCCGAGGTTGTTGATCGCGGCCAGGGTGTACGGGTGCCGCTCGCCGGGGACCTGCCGGTACTGGTCCACGACCTCCTGGGCCAGGTCCCTTGCCGCGACGGGCTCGCCGGCGGCGAACAGGTCCGCCGCCAGGTTCAAGTCGCAGGCCAGCGAGTCGGGGTTGGCGGAGGTGTACTTGGCGCGGTAGCGGTTGCGGGTCGCGGTCGTCAGCCGCCGCGCGTCCTCCAGCCGGCCGGCCCTGCGCAGCGACACCGCGAGGCTCTTGCCCGCGGCCAGCGTGCCGGGGAACGCCCGGCCGAGCTGCTCCTTGTAGACCTCGTAGGTGCGGCTGAGCACGGACACGGAGTCCTCGTACCGTCCGACCTCCCTGAGGTCGCGGGCGAGGTTCATCGCCGAGGAGAGCGTGTACGGGTGCTCGGGGCCGAGCACCTCCGTGCGCCGGTCGAAGACCTCCTGGTCGATCTCGCGGGCCCGCGCGTACTGCCCGACCATCCGCAGATTCAGCGCCAGGTTGTTGGCGGCGGCGAGCGTGCGCGGGTGGGACTCGTGGAAGATCTGGCTGAACCCTTCGTGCGCCTCGGTCGCCAGCTCCATCGCCCTGCCGTACTCGCCGAGCGTGCCGAGGTCCATCGCCAGACCGCTGGTGGTCATGTACGTGTGCGGATGGGAGGCTCCGAGGACCGCGCGCTGCCGCTCCAGGGTCACCTCGTCGAGGTCCTTCGCCTCCACGTAACGGCCCTGCGAGCGCAGGATGTTGGAAAGATGGAAGCGCAGGTAAAGGTACTGGAGGTCGTCGTTGCCGAGCATGTCCTTCCACGCCTCGCGCAGATCGCTGGCGAGGGTGTAGGCCGTCTTCCAGTCGCCGCGCTTCCACAGGTAGCGCACCCGGTCGATCAGCAGCCTGCGGGTCTCCGGCTCCTTGCAGTACCTGGCCTCCGACGGGCCGAGGTGCGGCCAGATGGTGTTGAACCGCGGCCAGGTCTCGGGGTTGTCTATCGGCTCGTCGTCGTCGGGCCTGGCGCCGGCGAGGATGCGGTGGACGGCGTGGCGCGCGTCCATCTGCTCCTCCTCGCTCAGCTGCGCCCTGATGACGGCCTGCACCAGCCGGTGCACCTGGATGGAGTTGGAGACCTGGTCGACCTTGGCGAGGGCGAACCGGCCGATCTCCCGGATGACCCGGCCCAGCACCAGCTTCTCCTGGAGGGAGGCGTCGTACGGCTTGAGCGCGTCGATCATCTCCTTGCTGTAGAGCAGGTTCGCGGAGATCGGCTCGGGTGCGAAGAAGGCACACAGCTGAAGCAGCCGGACGGCCGCGGGAGAGCGCTCCTTCAGCCGCTCGATGGACACGTTCCAGGTCGCCGCGACCGGCTCCGGGTAGCCGGCGGGCTGGTTGAGCGCCAGCACGCTGGCGGCCTGCTCACGCAGTTGCTCCAGGTAGGAGGCGACCGGTGTGGCCGTCTCCGCTATCCAGGCCGCCGCCTGCTCGACGGCGAGGGGCAGGTCACCCACGGCCGTGGCGACCTGGTCGGCGTCCTCGGCGCTCAGGCCCCGGGCGCGCCGCTGTATGTGCTCGATGGACTCCTCGCGCAGGAAGACGTCGACGGGCAGTGCGTCGCCGTACTGCGACCAGGTCTGGTTCCTGGAGGTGACCAGGACGTGGCCGGGGCCGCCCGCGGGGAAGAAGCGCTTGAGCTGCTCGGGGTCGTCGGCGTTGTCGAAGACCAGCAGCCACCGTGACGACGGCACTCCGCGCCGCAGCAGGTCGATCGCCTCCTGCGAGGCGGCGGCCATGTCCTCGCCGCCCTGCGCGCCGAGCCGGACGGCGAGCTCGGCGAGTCCGGCGACGACGTCGTCGGGCTGCTCCGAGGAGATCCACCACACCAGGTCGTAGTCGGCCATGAACCGGTGGACGTACTCGAGGGCCACCTGCGTCTTGCCGACGCCGCCGAGTCCGTAGAGCGTCTGGGGCTGCGGCAGGACCGCGGCCACGGCCATGCCGCCGCCGAGCTGGTCGCGCATCCGCTCCAGCACGACGGAACGGCCGGTGAAACCGGGGTTGCGGGGCGGCGCGTTCCAGATCTTGGGCACCGTTCCGGGGAACCGCGGTCCGGGCGACGACGGCTCGGGAAGCTGCACCGGACGGTCGAGAGCCCGCAGCAGGGCGCCGGTGGCGTGCACCTCGTCGAGCCGGAACAGGTCGACCGGGTTGCGGTCGATGTAGGGGGTGGTGAGGCGGACGTCGCCGACCCGTATCGGGAGCAGGTGCCGCCGCCCGCCGCTCGGGTCCTCCGCCGCCGCGCGCTGGAAGACCTCCACGGCCCGGGCCGACTTGAGGTAGGCGCTGGACAGCAGCACGACGGTACGCGCGGCGTTCTCCGCGGCGGCCGCGTCGACCTCCACGGGATCGTGTTCCGCGGACACGTCACGCGGCACGACCCGGAAGCCGGCTCTGCTGAGCACGTACTCGACCCAGTCGGCCCACATGCGGTTCTCGGCGACGTAGCTGAGGAACAGGTCGGCGGGCAGTGCGGGGCGCCGGCGGGTGAAGGCGTCCCTGATGCGCAGCCGGACGTCCTCGTTGACCGGCGGCATCGCGGTGACCTGCTGATCGGTGACGACGGCGGTGAGGCGTTCGAAGGCGGAGAGCAGGGAGCTGGTGAGCCCGGCCTCGTCGCCGAAGGTCGCGAGCGTCTCCTCGTAGGCGTAGTAGGGCCGGTAGGGGATCTCCACCGCGCCCCAGTACGCGGTGGCCTCCTCACCGGTCAGGCCCGTGGGGAAGCGGTCGAACTTGAGGCGCGCGAGGGCCCGTCCGGCGTCCGCCTTCTCCTTCTCCCCCTCGTCGATGCGCATGGGGACGGGGAAGATCCGGATGCCCCGGCCGCCGTACCGCTCGTCGATCTGCCGGGCGACCGCGGCGGCGCCGTCGATGGACTGGTCGCTGAGCGTGAAGCAGTCGACGAGGACGTCGGGCAGGTGGACGGTGCAGATGTCGGCGATGTCGCTGAGGCCGGTGCGGCTGTCGATGAGGACGTAGTCGTAGTTGGCCTTCATGTCGTCGCGCAGCGCGTCGAAGAAGTGCCCGCCGCCGAGCCGGTCGTAGAAGTTGTCCCAGTCGAAGGTGGACACGGTCGCGGAGTACTCGCGGTTCTGCTTGCCCGCGGAGACGAAGTCGAGCGTGCCGCCCTCGGGGAACTCCCAGCCGAGGCTCTCGGGGGTGAGGGAGACGGCGTGCGGCTGTATGCGCGCGTAGTCCAGGTGCCAGTCGACGCGGCGCGGCTCGGGATTGGTCGCGGCCCAGGCGTACTCGGTGATCAGGTCGATGACACCGGTGGTGGCGCCCAGCGTGGAGGGGTCCAGGAACGGGTGGAAGAAGCGGTGCAGGCCGGGTGCTTCCAGGTCCCAGTCGACGGCCAGCACCCGCTTACCGTTCGCGGCGAGGATCCAGGCCACGTTGGCCATGGCCATCGTGCGTCCCGTACCTCCCTTGTACGAGTAGAAGGTGACGATGCGCCCGTCACGACTGGCTGTCATCCGTGTCCTCCGCATCAGGGGCGATGTCACGCACGTTCGGGACGTAGTGGGTGGTGCTGTACTCGGCCATCGGACCGCGCAGCCGGGGCCGTTCGCTGTGGCTGCCGCCGCCCGGCGGGGCCGGTGGGAAGGCCTCGGCGTGGCGCAGGTACTCCTGGGCGGCCGCCTCCGCGACCTGTGGCAGCAGGTGCCCGAAGGCCTCCATGCTGTAGACGCCCTTGGCCGCCGCCTGGCAGGCCGCCCGGCCGTGGCTCATCTGGTGCGGCATGGTGCGCTCCAGTTTCTCGATCAGATCGGCCTCCGCGTCGCGACTGTCCGGGTCATCGCGGTTCCAGGGGACGACGACGCTCACCCACGGGTGCGGATGGGCGTCGAAGGCGGCGAGTTTGCGGCGCCGTTCCTCGTTCTCGAGGGCCCAGCGGTCGATGAGCAGGATCTCGGGGCGGGTCGGCGGCTGGCCTGCGGCCGGCAGCGGCTCGTGGTCGAAAGAGGAGACGGTCGGCTGATAGTTGAGGGAGCGCACCAGGTCCTGCGCGACATACGCCAGCGGGCGGGCGGAGTCCGGGTGGTACGGGTTCCAGTCCTGTGACTGCTTGCCGTAGTAGTCGGCCGACCGGCCGGGCGGCAGATCGTGGCTCGTGGGCGCCGCGACGGTGACGTGCATGGGCCGCGGGCCGACGCTGGGTCTGCCGAAGGCGCTGGGCGCCTGGCGGAACTCGACGGGGCTGCCGGGGGCGAGCCGTATGGTGTCGGCGACGCTGACGATCCGTTTCGCCAGCTCGTAGACGGCTGCCTCGTACTCCTCCGCGAAGATCCGGAGCTTGATCAGCCCGTAGAGGCCGTCCGTCACGTACCTGTCGCCGAAGGCGCGGTGGTTGAACTGCAACCGCTCCGCGGGGCCCGGGAGTTGTTCGGGCGGCATCGGCACCCATAACGCCGGGACGATCGCCTCCGCGGGGCGGTTGCTCTTGGCGTGGTGGTAGATGGCCCGCTGGGCGAAGGCGTACCACTCCTTGCCGCACATCTCGCTGGCGAAGTAGCGGGGGGAGAAGAGCGGGACGAACACCCGGCAGCTGGCCAGCACTTCACCCAGCCGCTCCGACCAGCCCTCCCCCGAACGTATCTCCCGGTCCATGAAGCCGGCGGGTGCGCCGGCCGGCAGATCGGTCATGGCCATCACATGGCCGCACAGGTCGCGGAACAACCGCTCGACCCACATGTCGGGGTCAGGACCTCCGGCCCCGTACCGCGGTGTGTGCGCGTAGCTCAAGAAGAAGTACGGTCGATGGTCCGCCGCCCGCTGCGCTGAATCCGACACACGACCCCCGTCCTGCGTGAACGCCCGGCCCGACACCCGCCTTCGGTGAAGGACGCGAGCGAAGTAATCATTCCGGAGCGAGTCACGCTCCATCCCCCCGCCGTTCGGTCAATCATCACCGCTTTTCGGTCATCCAACCCCTCGCGTGGTCGACCGCGTCCCTGATCGCGAACAGCCTTGCGGTTCTTCCGCCGAGTTGTCCGCTTCGTTCCACTCCCCATGAGAAGGCGGCGCCGATCGCCTCGAAATCGCTGTCGTCCAGCACGACATCGGTGTATTCGGTCCATTCGGAGCCGCCGTCCGGCCGCCGCACCACACAACGGTAGGTGCGCAGCGGAGATCCGACGCGGTATTCGGCGAGATGGAACGCGGTGCATTTGGCGAAGCCCACATTGATCATCAGTACGTGCGCTCCGGCGCGGTCGAGCGCGCCGAGCGGTGAGCGCTCTCCGAGATGGCAGTCCAGCGGGTGCTCGGCGAGGAGTTCCGCCGCACGCCGGCCGAGCGCCGCGAACGACGTCTGCGGATGGGCGCTGCGCAGCGCCCCGGGAGCGGTCCGTACGGATTCGGCCAGCCGGCCCATCCCCTGAGCGGGCGTGGTGGCCGGGTCGAAGGCCGGCATGTCCGCCCGGAAGGCCGCCGCCTGCTCGGGTGTCATGCCGCGCACCCGGGCCAGGTACGCGGACGAGGTGTCCGAGTTCTCCGCCGTGAAGGCCGGGACGACCAGGGTCCCCTCGGGGCCGACGGCCTCGAGGAGCGCCTCCCGCAGCCGGCGGGCGCCGAGCCCGGTGGCGTGCAGGGAGGCATGGACGAGGAGCGTCATGCCGCTGCGCACTCCCAGGGCGCGCAGGGCCCGTAACGGTTCGCGGTCGCCTGACGGGTCAGTCACGGGCTGCCTCCTTGTGCAGGGCGGCGATGAGCCGCTTGCCGCTGACGGTCGGTTCCGGGGCGTCGCGCAGAGCCTTGAGGGCGAGGACGGCGTGGGCGGCGGCCGACGGTTCGAGGGGCGCGAGCAGGACGCGTTCGTACGCTCCGGCCAGCAACCGCGAGGCGGGCATTGGCTCGTCCTGCCAGGGCGCCGGGTGCAGCCAGGCGCCGTCCTCGGCCAGGAGGTCGGCCACTTCCCCGATCGCGCGCAGTTTGGCCCGGGAGAAGCCCCGCAGCAGCGCGGCCGCCAGTTCCGCGGGGCTTCCCTCCAGGTGGAGGCCCAGGGCGCCGTACGCGTGCCGTCCGACCGAAGGACCGCCGCTCCGCAGGGGTGTCAGGGTGGTGAGGGAGGCCGCGATCTCGGCCGCCTGTTCCGGTGCCACGTCCCGCAGCAGGGCCCACGCCCGGGAGAGCGCTCCCGTGTCGCCCACGGCGCTCACCGGCGCGTCGTAGCAGTCCCGGAACGGGTCGACGTCCTCCAGCACGAGCCCCGGCCAGCCTTCGAGTCCGGGCCGCCGCGGGGACCGCCAGCCGGGCGCGGCCTCGCCGGGACGTACGCGTAACGCCTCGCGTCCCGGCACGCTCACGAGCACGTCGTCGGGCCCGCCGACGACCTCGGCCTCGCACGGCGAGCCGTCGGCGGTCAGCCGGAGCTCGCCGAGGGTCGGCAGGACGAGCGTGCCGGCGGGGCAGCCCACCCGTACGGGGACGCCGAGCCGGCTCCGTACGGCGGCGGCGGCCACGTAGGACTCCAGACGCAGGGCGAGTCCGACCGCGTCGGGGCGCTGCTCGCGCAGGGCGTCGAGGCAGGTGTGAAGCCAGGTGCGGGTGTAGGGGTGGGCGTAGATCTCGTCGAGGCCGAGCGATGTCTCCTCGATGACCGACGCGAGTTCCCAGGCGGCCGACCACCGCTCTCCGCCCCGGCCGCCCAGCTCCTCGTTGAGCCGGGCGAGGGTGTAGCGGGTCAGGTCCTGCTGGAGGATGAGCAGCGCCTCCGGATCGCTCACGGCCGGGGACGCGGTGGACTGCGCCGTGCGCTCCTCGATGCCGCGGACGAGCGCCTTGAGGTCGTTGCAGTACACGGAGGTGTTGTCGAAGCCGGAGCCGGTGGCGTAGCGGTGTGTGTAGAGGCCGCCGCCGCAGGAGCGGACGACCGGGCACTGACGGCACGTCCTGCTCACGCCCGCGAGGCCGAGTTGGCGTGCCTGGACGCCCGGGTGCAGGGCCACGTCGTCGAAGCGGTGCCGGAAGACGTCGAACCCGGTGGCGGCCGCGCCCTCGTAGGCGCTCTTCAGGGAGTCGACCTGTTCCAGGGTGCCGTCGGTCTCGACGACGACGAGGTCGGAGGGGGCGAGGCCCAGGGATTCGGTGAGGCTGGGGCCGCCTGCCAGGGTGGAGAACACCGAGTCGAAGAGCCGCACCGGCACGGGCCTGCCCCGGGCGTCCCAGCGGTCGAAGACCTCGAGGATCCACTCGGCGTAGGCGGTGGGCGAGCCGTCCGGTCTGGCCGGCGGGTCGTCCCAGGTGGCGTGGGGCAGGAGGAAGTCGATGCGGGGAGGTTCGAGTTCGGCGAGGGCGTCGTACACGGCGACCGGGTCGTTGGCGACGTCGATGGTGCACAGCAGGCCGAGGTAGAGGTGGCGGTAGCGCTCCTGGCGGAGGAGGTCCACGGCCCGCAGGACGAGCGGGTGGCTTGTGCGGCCGTCCGCGTAGCGGCGGTGACGGTCGTTGGCGCTGCGGTCCCCGTCGAGGGAGATGCCGACCCGGACGTCGAATTCGTCGAACAGGTCGAGAAAACGGCTGCTCAGCTGAATGCCGTTGGTGTGGATCCGTAAATCGAGCGCGGCGACCGGTTCAAGGGCTGCGGTGAACTCCTCGCAGACGCGGCGCAGACGCTCGGGGCCTGCCAGCAGAGGCTCCCCTCCGTGCAGGATCACTGACACGGAGGGCAGGGCATGGCTCTTGGCATGCTCGGCCAGTCGCAGAGCTGTCCAGGAAATCGCTTCGTCAGAGATTGCCTTCGGGCGGGTACGCCAGCTCTGATCAGCGTGTTCATAGATGTAGCAATGATCGCAGGCAAGATCGCACCTGCTGTGGACCTTCACAACGATCTGCTGGAAGGGGACCAGTGTGGGTCCTGTCATTCCACCAGTCTAGGGCCGGTCCGAGGCCCCGCGGAGCCGCTCAGAGCGACGAGTTGAAGGTGGTGACGCGCAGACCGCGTGCTTCGGAAGCGGGAAGGACGCGGGCGAGCTTCTGCGCGGCATCGGCACCGCGGACGTCGATCTGCGCCAGCGGAACGCGATTCTTCTTCGCAGCGGCGAAGGATGCGGAGGAGTGAAGGGTCATCGGGGGGCCGTCCTTGATGTTGTGTCCAGCTCAAAGCTGTGTCTGCGGGGATACCACGCACCGTTGCGATGCCGGCGGCACGACTTTACTCTCATGGCCACTCTCAGCAACTCAGCACGGGGATAAGCAACAAAAGAGTTGCACCACATTCTCGCAGGGCCGCAAGGAACAAGCGATTCCGCCTAATGAGTGAACACAAAACCGCAGACGGGGGTGTGTATGAGCGAGCTTTCCAGCCCTTTGCACAGCATGGTCTTCCGCAACGGCGATCTACCGGTTCTCTACCACCGCACGGACGCCATCGCCGTCGCCCGCCAGCGGGAGGCCGTCACGGCCACCCGGTCCCAGCTGCTCCTGCTGGTGGCAGGCGCTGCTCTGGCCTCGCTCCCCACCTCGCTGAAGGTCGGCGAATCCTTCCAAGTCGCCGCGTTCCTCAGCGCGTTGGCGTACGCCGGGGTACTGCTGCTGGGGTACCGCTCCTCCCGGCGTCGAGCAAAGTCGCACTGGCAACTGAACCGCTCCGCGGCGGAGTTCATCAAGTCGATGTGCTGGCGGTACGCGGTGCACGGTGCTCCCTTCGACTCGCATGTCTCCGACCGTGGTGCCGATGACCTGTTCTCCACCCGTCTGGAGGAAGGGTTACGGGAGTTGGCCAAGGTCGGCTGGGAGGATCCGCGCACGGCGGACGGGGAGACCGCGGCCGGCGACCTGATCACCACCCCGATGCGCCGGCTGCGGGCCAAGCCCTTCAGCGTCCGCAAGGAGACCTATGTCAGGGACCGGCTGATCGAGCAGCGCAACTGGTACCACCGGCGTACGGAGATGTCCCGTCGCGCGACCGCGCTCTGGTCCGCGTCGATCGCCCTGCTCACCCTCTTCGCACTGTTCTTCGCGACCCTGCGCACCTTCTCCGTGGCGGACTCCTTCCACGCCCAGGGCGTGCTGTCCGCTGCCGCCGCCGCGTGTCTGGCCTGGGGGGAGATCCGCCGCCACCAGCCGCTGATCGCCGCCCACTCGCTCGTGGAGGAGGACCTGGCGGCCATGCACACGGCCATGGAGACGACGGTGACCGACGCCCAGTGGCCTTCGGCCGTCTACGAGACCGAGCGCATCGTCTCCCCGCAGCACACCGACTGGCTGGTCAGACACCGCAGTTGAGCCTCAGCCGAAGGCGCGTGTCAGTCCCGTTCGAGGCCCTCGCGCCAGATGACGGTCACGGGTTTGCCGAGGTCCCTGGCGTACCGCACGATGTCGCCGGTCCCACCGTGACCCCGGGCAGGCAGCCCGTCCCAGACCGCGAGGAGCCGGTCGCAGTGGTCGGCGATGTAGGCGCCGGCCGCGTAGTAGGCCTCGTCGGTCGAGTACGGGAAGGCCAGCCTGACCTCCCGGGTGGCCAGGGCCTTGAGCCGGCGGTAGTGGGCCAGTTCCTCCGGGGCCGTGAAGCCCTGTTCGTAGTCGCCGCTGGGGATGACGGCGGTCAGTTCCGCGCCGCAGTCCAGGGCGATGTCCGCGAAGAGCTGGTCGGCGCCCACCGCGAGACTCGACAGGGCCTCCATCGAGCCCTGATGGCCGCACAGCACGGCCCGCAGACCGGCGCGGATATGGGCACGGGCCTCGGCCGGGATGCCTCGGTGTCCCGTCACTCCGATGCGTTTCACTGCGTCGCAACCCCCGTCACTGCGCTCCCCCGCCGTCCTGACATCCTCTCAAACCAGGACCATACGTCGAGCCCTCGTCCTG
>NZ_JBSGZJ010000252.1:0-10296 GCF_053610925.1 Streptomyces sp. NPDC054847
AGCTGTGACGCGGCCGCCCCCTTCCCGGTGGTCCGCGTGCCCTCGCTGCCGCTGCCCGGCTATCCGCAGGTGCGCGTCGCCCTGCCGAGCCGCCGGGTCGCGGCGGCGATCACCGCGCACCGGGCCGACCTCGTCCACCTCGCCAGCCCGTTCGTGCTCGGGGTGCGCGGCATGGCCGCCGCGGCGCGCCTCGGCCTGCCGGCCGTCGCCGTCTACCAGACGGACCTGGCCGGCTACGCGCGCACCTACGTAGGAGCGGGCGAGGGCGCCGCGTGGCGGCGCATCAGGGCCGTGCACGGCGCCGCCGACCGCACCCTCGCGCCGTCCACCGCCGCCGTGCGCGACCTCGAGGAACACGGTGTCGAGCGGGTGCGGCTGTGGCCGCGCGGAGTGGAGACCACGCGCTTCCGGCCGCAGCTGCGGGACGAGGAGCTGCGCCGCACCCTGGCGCCGGACGGCGAGGTGATCGTCGGATACGTCGGCCGCCTCGCACCCGAGAAGCACGTCGAACTCCTCGCCGGGGTCTGCGCGCTGCCGGGCGTACGGCTCGTCGTCGTAGGCGACGGACCCAGCGGGACGGCTCTGCGCGCCGCCCTGCCCGGCGCCGTGTTCCTCGGCCGGCGGACCGGCGACGATCTCGCCCGGATCTTCGCCTCCTTGGACGTCTTCGCGCACACCGGCCCCTATGAGACCTTCTGCCAGACCGTGCAGGAGGCCATGGCCAGCGGGCTTCCCGTGATTGCCCCGGCCGCCGGGGGCCCGCTCGACCTCGTCGCGCACGGCCGGACCGGGCTGCTCGTGGAGCCGCACAGCGCCGACGCCGTACGTGCGGCGGTCGCCACGCTCGTCGGCGACACCGCCCTGCGGGCGGCGTACGGGCGGGCCGGGCTCGCCGCCGTCGAGGGCAGGACCTGGGCGGTGGTCGGGGACCTGCTGCTCGACCACTACGCCGATGTGCTCGGCGCGCGTACGGCGGTGGCCGCATGAGCGGGGGACACGGCCTGCGCATCGTACGTCTGGCGAACTTCGTCACCCCCTCGTCCGGAGGGCTGCGCACCGCGCTCGCCGAACTCGGCCGCGGCTACCTGGCCGCGGGCCACGAGCCGGTGCTCGTCGTCCCCGGTGAGGTGGAGAGCGACCGGCTGACCGAGCAGGGGCGGGTCATCACCCTGCCCGGGCCGGAGATCCCCGGCACCGGCGGGTACCGGGTGCTGGCCGGGCGGCGCCGGCTCCGCGGCCTGCTGGAGGAACTGGCGCCCGACCGGCTCGAGGTCTCCGACCGCACCACACTGCGCTGGACCGGAGAGTGGGCGCGGCGGCAGCGGATCCCCTCGGTGATGGTCTCGCACGAGACCGCCGACGGAGTGCTGCGCACCTGGGGCCTTGCCGAGTCCGTCGCCGCCGCCACCGCCGACCGGCTCAACCGCCGCAGCGCGTGGGCCTATTCATGGATCGTCTGCACGACGGAGTGGGCGGAGCGGGAGTTCGTACGGATCGGGGCGCGCAATGTCGTACGGGCACCTCTCGGTGTCGACCTGCGGCGCTGCCGGCCGGAACGCCGCAGCGCACTGCTGCGCGCCCGGCACGCGGCGGGAGCCGACGTGCTGCTCCTGCTGTGTTCGCGGCTGTCCGTGGAGAAACGTCCCGCTACCGCCCTTGACGCGCTCGCCGCACTGCGCGAGAGGGGCCTGCGGGTGTCGATGGTCGTCGCGGGCGACGGGCCGCTGAAAGCCTCGCTCGTGCGCCGGGCACACGCGGACCGGCTGCCCGTCCACTTCCTCGGCCATGTCCCCGACCGGGAAGCGGTCGCCGACCTCCAGGCGGCGGCCGACGTGTGCCTGGCCCCGGGGCCGGCCGAGACCTTCGGGCTCTCCGCCCTCGAGGCGCTGGCCTGCGGTACCCCGGTCGTCGCCAGCGCCTCCTCGGCGCTGCCCGAGGTCGTGGGCGACGCGGGGATCGCAGCGGCCGAAACGGGAGCGGACTTCGCGGCCGCTGTCCTGGAGCTGCTCGCCCGCCCGGAGCAGGCGCGCCGCCGGGCGGCACGGGCGCGGGCCGAACTCTTCGACTGGCAGCGTTCGGTGACGGCGTTCCTCGCCGCACACCAGGCGCTGCCGGCCGGGGACCCGGCCTCCGGCCCGGGGAGCGGACGATGACGCCGGCCGGCACACCCGACTGCCTCCCGCCGCCCGCGTCGGTGGCGGAAGCGGACGCCGGGCCCCGTACGGACGAGCAGGCCCACGGTCCCGGCGTCCCGGCCGTGCCGTCCCGCCGCACGGG
This sequence comes from Streptomyces sp. NPDC054847, assembly GCF_053610925.1. NCBI lineage: Bacteria > Bacillati > Actinomycetota > Actinomycetes > Kitasatosporales > Streptomycetaceae > Streptomyces > Streptomyces sp. NPDC054847. The sequence continues at coordinate 2,278 of NZ_JBSGZJ010000252.1, forward strand.
TAAGGAGCGGGGCGGCCGTGCCGTACGGACCGTACGGTTCGCGGCGCTCGGCGACTCGTTGACCGCCGGCGTCGGGGATCCCGTCGAAGGCGGCCGGCGGGGATGGGCGGCGCTGCTCGCCGGCACGATCGGCGGCGACGGCACGTCCGTGCTCTTCCGCAACCTCGCCGTCAGCGGCGCCCTCAGTAAGGATGTCGCCGAGGCGCAAACGCCCGCCGCTCTCGCGTTCGCACCGGACATCGCGTCCGTCGTCGTCGGCGTGAACGACACCTTGCGCCGCACCTTCGACATAGCCGACGTCGCCCGGCGGCTGGACGACGTCACGTCCGCGCTCGCCGCCCGCGGGACCGTGCTGCTGACGGCGTGCCTGCCCGACCCCGGCGCCATGTTCGGCCTGCCCGTCCCGCTCGCCCGCCCCCTGGCCAGACGCCAGCGGGCGGTCAACGCCGTGGTGCACGCCCTCTCCGACCGCTACGACACCGTCCACCTGCACGCGGCCGACGCGGCATGGGTGGCCGACCGCGCCATGTGGAGCGCCGACCGGCTCCACCCGGGGGAGCGTGGCCACCGGATGCTCGCCCGGCGCTTCCACGAGCTGCTCGCCGCCCGCGGTCTCGCCGACGGCCGTCCACCGGACGCCGAGCCCGACCAGCCGCCGCCGACCACGGCGGAGGCGCTGCTGTGGCTGGCGACGGCCGGCACCGCCTGGGTGGGCCGCCGCTGCACCGACCTGCTGCCGCAGCTGCTGCGCCTCGCGGGCGACGAGGTGCACCACTGGGCCCGTGGCACGAGCGCCCGCCTCGACCGCAGCGCCGAACTGGCCCTGTCCGCGGCGCTCGCGGCGATGTCTCCGGCCGTGCCGGGAGGGCACCTCGGGCCGGGGACGGGGGACTGAGGGGGCGCGGCGGAGGGTGCCGGGTCCCCTGGTGAACGGGTCGTCGCGCGGCGGTCACAGGAGTTCGCGGTCGCGTGTCTCCGGCAGGCCGGTCAGGGCGAGCACGGCGAGCCCGTAGCCGGCGGCGCCGAGGACGAGGGCACCGCCCACGCCCCAGTTGTCGGACAGGAAACCGACGAGCGTCGGCAGGAACGCGCCCACCGCGCGGCCGCTGTTGTAGGTGAAGCCCTGCCCGGTGCCCCGGACCGCCGTCGGGTACAGCTCGCTCAGGAAGGAACCGAACCCGCTGAAGATGGCCGACATGCAGAACCCGAGCGGGAAACCGAGCACCAGCAGCAGGCTGTTGGAGCCCGCGGGGATGTTGGTGTAGGCGAGGATCCCCACCGAGGACAGCACGGCGAACAGCGCGATGTTCTTCTTCCGGCCGATCCGGTCCGTGAGGTAGCCGCCGGTCAGATAGCCGATGAAGGCGCCGGAGATGAGGAAGGCGAGATACCCGCCGGTGCCGACGACCGTCAGCCCGCGTTCGGTCTTCAGATAGGTGGGGACCCACGTGGCGAGGGTGTAGTAGCCGCCCTGGACGCCCGTGGACAGCAGTGTGGCGAAGAGCGTGGTGCGCAGCAGGTCCTTCTTGAAGATCGTGGTGAACGATCCGCGCGCGGTGCCGGCGCGGCGCAGCTCCGCCGCCTTCGGGGCGTCGCTCACATTACGGCGCACGTAGATCACCAGCAGTGCGGGCAGTGCGCCGGTCCAGAACAGCACGCGCCACGCGGTGTCGGCGTCGACGAACCGGAAGACGAGTGTGTAGACGATCACGGCGAGCGCCCAGCCGGCCGCCCAGGCGCTCTGGACCGCGCCGAGCGTGCGGCCGCGGTGCTTGGCGGTGGCGTACTCGGCGACGAGGATCGCGCCGACCGCCCACTCACCGCCGAAGCCGAGGCCCTGAAGGGCCCGGAAGACCAGCAGCGTCTCGTAGTTGGGCGCGAAGCCGCAGAGCACGGTGAACACGGCATACGTGATCACCGTCGCCATCAGTGCCTTCACCCGGCCGACGCGGTCCGCGAGGATGCCCGCGAGGGCGCCGCCGACGGCGGACACGACCAGGGTGACGGTGGTGAGAAGCCCGGTCCTGCCGTTGTCGAGGCTGAAGTACGCGGAGATCGCGACCATGCTCAGCGGCAGGGTGAAGTAGTCGTACGAGTCGAGGGCGTAACCCCCGAACGCACCGCCGAAGGCGCGGCGGCCGCGCGGGCCGAGGGCGCGCAGCCAGGCGAACGTTCCGGTGTCCTCCGGGAGTTGGTCGTTCTTCTGCCGGACCTGTGGCGTGCTCATCTGCACCTCGCTGGGGGAGGGGAGCGGGACGGAGCATCTGGCGGTGTACGGTCACGCCAAGGTAGGGGATTGTTGAACGATACGGCAAGAGTAGTGTTGAGCGTTCCCGCCGTCACTGCGCCGTTCGGGCCTCGCGCCGGCGAGAACGGACGCGTACTCCCTCGCTTCCGGAGCCCAACCGGGTCCCCGCACAGGCAGGTTCAGGCCGTGGGCGAAATATCCACTGCGGCGCCTTCAGGCACGCGGTGCCGGCGCCTTCGGGCGGGCGGTGCCGAGGCCGGCACCCCAGGGCGGCCCGCGGGGCGCGGCCGTCCCTGGCGGGCGGCGCCGAAGGGTGCTCTGCGTCGTTTCGACCGTTGTCGGTGCGAGGACCTAATCTGTCCTCCGTGACTTCGCCTGCCTCGACGGACCTCGCTCCGCCCCAGCTCAGCGCGGGGCCGCGCCCCGCGCAGGGCCCGGCCGCCGACGAAGGGCTCGCGCGGCGGCTCCGCGCGCTCGCGTGCACCGCGCCCCTGCACGACCTGGACGTACGCAAAGCGAATCTCGCGGGCGAGTACTCGGTCTACGCCATGGCGGAGGTCGCCCTCGCGGCCATCGACCTCGTCACGCTCAACATGGACTTCGACACCGGCGCCGACCACGACCAGATAGTCGCGCGCCTCCTCCCGCGGGTCGCCGCCCAGGCCCCGGGGCGGCCTGCCGCCGAACACGAGCGCGTCGCCCGCTGGGTGCTGGAGAACCTGATCAACGTGGGCAGCGTGGACCGCGGCTTCCGCGCCGTGTACGGCACCTTCGGACCGGACGGCGTCTACACCCGCCGTGACTACGACTTCAAGCTCATCGAGGAAGTCCCCGGCCGCGACGGCACCGTCTATCTGCGCACCACCGACGAAGCGGTCAACGTGCTGGTCGGCGCACTCGACACCGATGTCACCAGCGCGCAGATCGCCGCCGAGGTGAAGCTCGAGGTACTCATCAACCGCGGCCGCCTCGCCGACGCGCAACTCGCCGCCGAACAGGCCCGCTACCGGACCGTGCAGTACAGCGAGACACTGCGCCGCACCCTCGAAGCCACCCGGCGCAACGTCCGTGCCGTCGACTGGCTCCGTACCGTCCCCGACATGATCGCCGAGGCGCTCGACCACGTCGCCGACCGCTACCGCCACGAGAACGCGATCCTCACCAACATCCGCAAGGCCCGTGACGAGGCCGAGACCGGCGCCGACCCGAAGACGGCCGAGCACAAGCGGCGCGCCGCCGAGCTCGTGGACATAGTCAAGGACTGCATCCGGCGGCACACACAGCTCCAGTCCCGGCTGCTGGAGGCCGGACCCCTGTTCCGCGCCGAACAGGACCGGCAGGCCTTCGCCCGGCCCGCCGCCCGCAGCGGCCTCGACCTGTACGGCCAGCTGCTGGCCCCGCTACTGCCGCTGCCCGTGGAGTCGGCCATCCGCGTCACCGACGCGTTCTTCGCGAGCGGCACCGGGCTGCGCACACCGTCCTCCGTACGGGTCGGCGATCTGGTGGACCTGCTGCTGACCCCTCCGGCGGAACGCGAACACCTCGGCGCGGAGATGCCGGAACCGGACCTGATCGCCACCCCCGACGACAGCCGCTTCAGCGAGGAGCAGCTGGCGAGCGCCATGGACCTGCTCGACCTCGAGCACGACGCGCCGCGCCGCCTGTCCGGGCTGCTCGCCGAGGCCCGCCGCCGGGACCCCGAACTGCCGTACCTGGTCGCGCTGCTGGCCGTCCACGCGGCGAGCCCGCCGGTCGGCACCGCCTACCGCCAGGGCGAGCAGCGACTGCTGTTCGCCGTCGACGACGGCACCGAGCTCGACGACCCGGAGTTCGGCGGCGCCGACCTCATCGTCGGCACGGCGCTGCTCGACGCGGTGGGCATGGCGGCGGCACGCGCGGAGGCGACATGAGCCGCCCCGCCGGCCGTCCCGCCGCGCATGGGGGCGACATGACCTCCGCCCGCGCCGGCCGTCCCGCTGCCGCACCGCCGTACATGGACGCGACATCGAGTCCCCACCGCGCCGGCCGTCCCGCCGCGGCACCGCCGTGCCCCGCCCCCACCTCCGACCCGACCACTCACCACCGAGGAGCCCCGTGAGCGACCACCACGCCGAGCCCCCCGCCGCGTGGAGCGACCAGGCCGCCCCGCAGGGACCCCCTTCCGGCCCGATGGCCACCACCGCGGCCGCCGCCGGCGGCGTCACGCCCGCCGACGCGGCGGACGCCGCGCGGCTCGTCTCCTTCGGCCTCCAGCCCAAACTGCTGCCGGCCCGCGACGCCGAATACGCCGACCTGCTGCGCCGCTACCGCGAGGACTCCTCCTTCGCCCGCCTCGCCGACGCGGTCGCGACCGGCCTCGGCCTGGTCGTGCTCGAGGTGTCGCCCCGGGCGGGCATGGCCGTCACCGCCGGCGAGGACTCGGTGTTCGCCGTACGGATGGGCGACTACGCCCGCCGGGCCTCCGCCGAGTCCGCCGACCGCTTCCTGCACGGCCTGGCCCATCTCGCCGTCGCCGCCATGGCCTTCCCGCGCCCCGAGGATCTCGCCGACGACGGGTACATCGGCCGGATCACCGTCAACGGCGTCGACGCCTTCGTACGTCAGGCCTGCCGGCGTCTCGAGGAGCGCGCCGACGAGCAGGGCGACAACACCGACCCGGCCAGCGACGCCCCCGGCCTGGAGGCGGCCTGGCGGGTCTACGCGCGCCGCAGCGCCACCGGCGCCACCAAGGACGCCCGCCGCCTCGCGGGCTCGACCACCGGCATCGTCGGCAAGGCCGTCGCCTTCCTCACCGACTCCGGCTTCCTCCAGCGGACCGGCGACGACTCCGGAGGCGCGTACCGCACCACCGCCCGCTACCAGTTGCAGGTCCGCGACATGGCGGGCAGCGCCGCGATGGCCGAGCTGCTGGAGCTGGGCGTCGTCCCGGTCGGCGACGGCTCGGCCACGCTCGTGGCGCCGCCCGACGGCGACGACCTCGACCTGGCCGCCGACGCCGGCCTGCCCTTCCACGCGTAACCGCCCGCGCAACTGTTAGACGACTGAGAGTCCGCCGCCATGTACGAGTTGTCCCGGGTCCGCCTCTACTCCATCGGTCCCGCCGGTGCGCGCTACGCCGACACCGTGCTCGACCTGCGCGGAGTCGGCGAGCCCGTGCCCGATCCGGCCCCCACGCAGGCCGAGTTCTTCGAGGAGGAGCCGGTCGGCCCGCCGCGCCGGCCCGCGCCCGCGGGTGTGCTCTTCCTCGAGAACGGCGGAGGCAAGTCCGTCCTGCTGAAGCTGATCTTCTCCGTGATGCTGCCGGGCCACCGCAACACCCTGGGCGGCGCCAGCTCGGGCGTGCTGCGCAAGTTCCTGCTCGCGGACGACTGCGGACACGTCGCGCTCGAGTGGCAGCACACGCTCACCGGCGAACTGGTCGTCGTCGGCAAGGTCAGCGAATGGCGCGGCCGCCAGGTGTCCAACGACCCCCGCAAGTTCGCCGAGGCCTGGTACTCGTTCCGGCCGGGCCCCGGCCTCGGTCTCGACTCGCTCCCCGTGGCCGAGTCCACCGCCGTCCGTCCGCCCGTCGAGGGAGTCTCCGGCGCCCAGGGCCGCCGCCGCACCATGAAGGGCTTCCGGGACGCGATCACCGAGGCGGGCAAGGCGTATCCGCATCTCGACGTGCACTGGGAAGAGATCCACGACCGCTGGAACGAGCACCTCGGCGACCTCGGCCTCGACCCGGAACTGTTTCGGTACCAAAGGGAGATGAACGCCGACGAGGGCGAGGCGGCCGGCCTGTTCGCGGTGAAGAAGGACTCCGACTTCACCGACCTGCTGCTGCGCGCCGTCACCGACACCCGTGACACCGACGGTCTCGCCGACCTCGTCAGCTCGTTCGGCAACAAGCTCGGCCGCCGGGCGGAGCTCACCGCGGAACGGGACTTCACCGCAGGCTCCGTCGACCTTCTCGGCCGGATCGTCGACGCGGCGGAGGCCAGGACCAGGGCCCGGGACGTCCACGCCGGCGCGGAGCGCCGCACCCGCACCCTGGCACGCCGTCTCTCCGCCCGCGCCGCGGACGAGCGCTCCCGCGCCGCGGACCTCGCCCAGCAGGTCACAGCGGCCGCGCACACGGTCACCGGCGCCGAGCAGGAACGCGACCGCCGCTCCCTCGTCGCCGCCGAACTGGCGTACCGGCACGCCTCGCTGGCACTCGCCGCCGCGGAGAAGGGCGCCGCGGCACAGCGCCGCGAGCTGATCGACGCGCGCACGCTGCACTCCGCATGGCTGGCCGCGGAGGCGGTGCTGCGCCACCGGGCGGCCGCCGACCGGTCCGCCCGTGTCGCCGCGGCGATCCGCGAGGCCGAACGGGACGCCGCCCCCGCGCTCGCCGCCCGGGCCAAGGCCGCCGGCGACCTGGTGCGCGCCCTGCACACCGCCGCGGAGGACGGCGAACGCGTCGCCAACGAGGAGGAGGAGCGTTCCCGCGCACTCCAGGAAACCGGCGAGGCCGCCCACCGCGACGCCACCGTCGCCGCGACCGAGGCGCAGCGCGCCCGCAGCGAGATCGGCCACCTCCGCCAGCGGCTGAGCGAGGTCGAGCAGGAGACCGCAGAGGCGGTACGGGCCGGATGGCTCGACGACACCGCTCCCGACGCCGATCCGGCACGTGCCGCCCTGGCGGCGAGCGACGCGGAGAAGACCGCCGTCGCCGCATGGGACGAGGCCCGTGAGGTGGCCCGCTCGACGGCGGACCGGGCGAAGGAGGCAGCCGCCGCGGAGTCACGCGCGGAACTGACCGCGGCCCGCGCCGCGGATGCCGAGCGCGCCGCCGAGCACGCCTACGAGGCGGAGCGCCGCGCCGCGGAGTCCATCGCGGCGGACGAACGCCTCGCGGACCTGCTGAGCCTCGCCCCGGCGCTGCCCGTTCCGGTCCCCTCCCCGCGCACCGCGGCGGCCGACGGACAGAGCCCCACGACGGACGCACCGGACACGGCCCACCGCTCGGCAGCGGCCGACGGGGACACCCCCGCGAGCAGCCGTTCCGGCCGGCTCTCCGGCGGCCGCCGCCGTACCGGCGAAGGGCCCCTCACCGTCGAGGAGTTCGACGGATTCGCCGACGAGCTGCGCGAACTGCTCGACCAGTCCGTCTCCTCCGCGGAACGGCAGCTGTTCGACCTTCGTACCGCCGCGGCCGACGACGCCCGCATCCTCGGCGCACTCGGCGACGGCGGCCTGCTGCCCCCCGGCCCCGACGTCCTCGCCACCGTCGAATACCTGGGCGAGCACGGCATCCCCGCCCTGCCCGGCTGGCGCTACCTCGCCCAGTCCGTCGACCCCGCCGACCACGCCGCCGTGCTGGCGGCGCGGCCGGAACTGGTCGACGGTGTCGTGATCACCGACCCGGCCTCGCACACCCGCGCACGCGAAGTCCTCGCCGGAGCAGCCCTGCTGCCGCGGTCCGCCGTGGCCGTCGGGACCGCCGCCGCACTGCTCGCCCCCGTACCGCAGGGGAACGCCGACGGGGACGAGGGCGTTTTCCTCGTGCCGCCGAACCCGGCGATGCACGACGAGCACGCCGCCGACGAGGAACGTCACGCACTGCGCGCCAGGGCGGCCGCGCGGGACGAGGAGATCCGCGTGCTCGCCGCACGCCTCGCCGCCGACCGGTCCCTCGCGGCCCGGATCGGCGCATGGCGGGCGGACTGCCCGCCCGGCATGCTCGCCGAGCTCGCCGAAGGCGCCCGTACGGCCCGCGAGGCCGCACACGAAGCACAGGAGACACT
>NZ_JBSGZJ010000253.1:0-10277 GCF_053610925.1 Streptomyces sp. NPDC054847
GTACGGGGCCCGGGCGGAGCCCGGTTCGGGAAGGGGCGGGGAGGGGAAACGGCCCCGCGCAGCGGACCCGTCGCCCCACCACCGGCTAACGCCCGTTGAACGCGTCCTTCAGCCGCGAGAACAGCCCCTGCTGGCCCGGCTGGAACTGGCCCAGCGGGCGCTCCTCGCCCCGCAGCTTCGCCAGGTCCCTCAGCAGTCGCTCCTGCTCCGGGTCCAGCTTCGTCGGCGTCGTCACCTCGACGTGCACGATCAGGTCGCCCCGGCCGCCGCCGCGCAGGTGCGTGATGCCGCGGCCGTGCAGCGGGATCGACTGGCCGGACTGCGTGCCCGGTCGGATGTCGACCTCCTCCACGCCGTCGAGCGTCTCGAGCGGGCACTTCGTGCCCAGCGCCGCCGCGGTCATGGGGATCGTCACCGTGCAGTGCAGGTCGTCGCCGCGCCGCTGGAAGACGGGGTGGGCGACCTCGTGGATCTCGACGTACAGGTCACCGGCGGGGCCGCCGCCGGGGCCGACCTCGCCCTCACCCGCGAGCTGGATCCGGGTGCCGTTGTCGACACCGGCCGGGATCTTCACGGTCAGCGTCCGCCGCGACCGGACGCGGCCGTCGCCGGCGCACTCCGGGCACGGGGTCGGCACGACCGTGCCGAAGCCCTGGCACTGCGGGCAGGGCCGCGACGTCATGACCTGGCCCAGGAAGGACCGTGTCACCTGCGAGACCTCGCCGCGCCCGCGGCACATGTCGCAGGTCTGCGCCGATGTGCCGGGCGCCGCGCCCTCGCCGGAGCAGGTCGTGCAGACGACGGCCGTGTCGACCTGGATGTCCTTCGTGGTGCCGAAGGCGGCCTCGTTGAGCTCGATCTCCAGCCGGATCATCGCGTCCTGGCCGCGGCGGGTGCGCGAGCGCGGTCCGCGCTGCGACGCCGTGCCGAAGAACGCGTCCATGATGTCGGAGAAGTTGCCGAAGCCGCCCGCGCCGAAGCCTCCGGCGCCGCCGCCTCCGGCCTGCGACAGCGGGTCACCGCCGAGGTCGTAGACCTGCTTCTTCTGCGGGTCCGAGAGCACCTCGTACGCGGCGTTGATCTCCTTGAAGCGCTCCTGCGTCTTCGGATCCGGATTCACGTCCGGGTGGAGTTCGCGCGCGAGGCGGCGGAAGGCCTTCTTGATCTCGTCCTGCGATGCATCGCGGCGTACGCCGAGTACGGCGTAATAGTCCGTGGCCACTTACGACTCCGCCAGGATCTGTCCGACGTAACGTGCCACTGCGCGTACCGCTCCCATCGTTCCGGGGTAGTCCATGCGGGTCGGTCCGACCACGCCGAGTTTCGCTACTGCCTCGTCGCCCGAACCGTAGCCGACCGAGACCACGGACGTGGAGTTGAGGCCTTCATGGGCGTTCTCGTGACCGATACGTACGGTCATGCCCATACCGCCCGACTCATTCGCCTCGCCGAGCAGCTTGAGGAGCACCACATGCTCCTCCAGCGCCTCCAGCACGGGCCGGATGGTCAGCGGGAAGTCGTGTCCGAAGCGGGTCAGATTGGCGGTGCCGCCGATCACGAGCCGCTCCTCGGTCTCCTCGACCAGGGTCTCGAGCAGTGTGGAGAGCACCGTGGAGACGGTGCCGCGGTCCTCGTGCTCGAAGGATTCGGGAAGGTCCTGCACCAGCTGCGGCACGTCCGCGAAGCGGCGTCCCACGACCCGGCTGTTGAGCCGTGCCCGCAGGTCCGCGAGCGAGGCGTCGCCGAAGGGGGCGGGGCAGTCGATCATGCGCTGCTCGACCCGGCCCGTGTCCGTGATCAGCACGAGCATCAGGCGGGCGGGCGCGAGGGAGAGGAGTTCCACGTGCCGGACCGTGGACCGGGTCAGCGACGGGTACTGCACGACGGCGACCTGCCGGGTCAGCTGCGCCAGCAGCCGCACCGTACGTCCCACGACGTCGTCGAGGTCGACCGCCCCGTCCAGGAAGTTCTGGATGGCGCGGCGCTCCGGCGACGACAGCGGCTTGACGCCGGCCAGCCGGTCGACGAACAGCCGGTACCCCTTGTCCGTGGGGATCCGTCCGGCGCTGGTGTGGGGCTGGGCGATGAAGCCCTCCTCCTCCAGCACGGCCATGTCGTTGCGGACGGTGGCCGGGGAGACGCCGAGGTTGTGACGCTCGGTGAGGGCCTTGGAGCCGACAGGCTCCTCGGTGCCGACGTAGTCCTGGACGATGGCGCGCAGCACCTCGAGCCTGCGTTCGCTGAGCATTCGCGCACCTCCAGCTGTGGTTCCTCTGTGTGTCCTGGCACTCGGTGCGCCCGAGTGCCAGCATTCCCCCGGCCAGTGTACGGCTGAGGGGTACGCGGGTAGCAAGGGTGGCCGACCGTGCGGTCGGACACGCGCTCGTGCGGCCCGCGCAGGTCGATGCGGATGTGATGCGGATAGCGTCGCCGTATGGACGTCAGTTGGGAAGACTTCGGCTGGGAACGGCTGGCCGAGGGAGTCGGCCGCCGCCGCCTGCCGGGATGGGACGCGACCGTCGGCCTGGTCGCGGGCGAGGCCGGGGTGCTGCTGTACGACACGGGCTCCACGCTCCGTGAGGGCGCCGAGCTGCGCGCCCAGGCGCAGGCGCTGACGGGCGGGCGCCGCGTGACGCACATCGCACTCAGCCATCCCCATTTCGACCATGTGCTGGGCACGGCGGCCTTCGCCGGGGCGGACGTGTACGGGGCTGTGGGCATGGACACGCTGCTGCACCGGGAGCGGGACGCGATCCGCGCCACCGCGATCCGGCACGGGGTCGCTCCCGAGGAGGCGGCGGAGGCCGCGGACATGGTGGTGGCACCACAGCATGCGGTGTCCGGGGAGTGGACGCTCGACCTGGGAGGCCGCCAGGTGCTGCTGGCCAATGTGGGCCCCGGTCACTCGGGCCACGATCTGGCGCTGTTGGTGCCCGCGGAACGGGAGGTGGTGTTCTGCGGAGACCTGGTGGAGGAGTCCGCAGAGCCCCAGGCCGGCACGGACGCCGTCGGGCCGCAGTGGCCCGCCGCCCTCGACAGGCTGCTGGCGCTCGGCGGCGAGGACGCGCTGTACGTCCCGGGGCACGGCGCGGTGGTGGACGCGGCGTTCGTACGGGCCCAGCGCGACGAACTGGCGGCGCGTTTCGGCGTGTCGTAGCGGCGTGCGGCCGTATCGTCGTGCGAATGCGCAGCTACAGCCCTGATCTCACGCCGCCGTGGAAGCGGTCGAAGCCCGTGCCGGAGGTCCCGGCCGACCCCGAGCTCGTGGTGGAGGAGGTGTCGACCGGCTTCTGCGGCGCGGTGATCCGCTGCGAAGCGGGCACGGTCACCCTGGAGGACCGCTTCGGCAAGCACCGCGTGTTCCCGCTCGAGCCGCGGGGCTTCCTGCTGGAGGGCAAGGTCGTCACGCTGGTCCGCCCGGCCCCGGCGGGCCCGTCCCGTCCGTCCCGTACGGCCTCCGGCTCTGTCGCCGTTCCCGGTGCCCGGGCCCGGGTCGCCCGCGCGGGCCGCATCTACGTGGAGGGCCGCCACGACGCGGAGCTCGTGGAGCGGGTGTGGGGTGACGACCTGCGGATCGAGGGCGTGGTGGTCGAGTATTTGGAAGGCGTCGACGACCTTCCGTCGATCGTGGCGGACTTCTCCCCCGGTCCGGACGCCCGCCTCGGCGTCCTGGTGGACCACTTGGTCGCGGGCTCCAAGGAGTCCCGTATCGCGGCCTCGGTCACGGACCCGCACGTGCTGGTGGTGGGCCACCCGTACATCGACGTGTGGGAGGCGGTGAAGCCCTCTTCCGTGGGGATCCCGGCGTGGCCCACGGTGCCGCGCGGACAGGACTGGAAGACGGGCGTCTGCCGCGCCCTCGGCTGGCCGGAGAACACGGGCGCCGCCTGGCAGCACATCCTCTCCAAGGTCCGCTCGTACAAGGACCTGGAGCCTGCGCTGCTGGGGCGGGTGGAGGAATTGATCGACTTCGTCACGGCCAGCGGTGAGGCCTGACTCCGGGGAGAGTGCCGAATTCGCCGGTGTCCAACTTGGTACCGAGTATGTCCAGCGGAACGGAGTCGCCGAACTTCGTTACCCGCTGGACCTGGTACTCGGCCTTGTCCCCACTGCCGACGGGCTCGGTGAGGAAGACGCACTGGGCCATGATCGGGTCGATGATCAAGTAGGCGGGCACCCTTCCCGCCGCGTAAACTGATCGTTTGACGCCGTAGTCGCGATCAACGCTGGTCTTGGAGACGACTTCGACCAGCATCGTGATCAGCGTAGAGGGGAGCAACCGCCCCGACGGCGGTCCCACATCGCGTTCCAGCACCACCAAGTCGGGTACCGGCTCACTGGCCTCGTTCAGGATGTCGATGTCCTGGGTCTGTAGTCGCGCCCAGCGTTGGCGCGGGATCTGATCCAACACAGCTTCCACGATCAGCTGTGCACCAGATCAGGCCCCGCCATCATCACAATTTCCCCCCGGAGGAGCTCAACCCTGACACCCTCGGGGCCCTCGAAACCCTCGAAGAACTCCGTCATCCCGCGATCGTCCACAGCGGTCATCTCCGTGTCCTCCATTTCCGCCGCGGCCTTTACGCGGCAGCCTGGGATCAGCCTAGGCACCTACGTGGCGTCTCCGCATCGATTCACTCCGGCGAGTGATCAGTCCACCAGGTCCCGCACCACCGCGTCCGCCAGCAGCCGTCCCCGCAGGGTCAGCACCGCGCGACCGGCCTCGAACGGGCCGGGCTCCAGCAGCCCGTCGGCCAGGGAACGGGCGGCCGCCGCGAGGCCCGCCTCACGCAGGAGGTCCAGCGGCACGCCCTCACGCAGCCGCAGCTCCAGCAGGATGCGCTCCACGCGGCGGTCCTCCTCGGGGAGGAGTTCGCGGCCCGCGCCGGGCGAACGGCCCTCCGCGAGGGCTGCCGCGTACGCGCCCGGGTGCTTGACGTTCCACCAGCGCACGCCGCCGACGTGGCTGTGCGCCCCCGGGCCCGCGCCCCACCAGTCGGCACCGCGCCAGTACAGCTCGTTGTGCAGGCAGCGGCCTTCCGGTGAGGTGGCCCAGTTGGACACCTCGTACCAGTCGTAGCCGGCCGCGCCGAGCACCTCGTCGGCGATCAGATAGCGGTCGGCGTGGACGTCGTCGTCGGTCATGGGCACCTCGCCGCGGCGGATGCGGCGCGCGAGCTGTGTGCCCTCCTCCACGATCAGCGCGTACGCCGACACATGGTCCGGTCCCGCGCCAACGGCGGCCTCCAGCGAGGCCCGCCAGTCGTCGTCGCTCTCGCCGGGGGTGCCGTAGATCAGGTCGAGGTTCACATGGTCGAAGCCCGCGGCCCGCGCCTCCGCGACGCATGCCTCCGGCCGGCCGGGGGTGTGCGTGCGGTCGAGCACCTTGAGCACGTGCTGCCGCGCGCTCTGCATACCGAAGGAGACGCGGTTGAAGCCGCCCTCCCGCAGGGCCGCCAGGTAGGCGGGGTCGACGGATTCCGGGTTCGCCTCCGTCGTGATCTCCGCGTCGTCGGCGAGACCGAACTCCTGACGCACCACGTCCAGCATCCGTACGAGATCATCGGCGGCCAGCAGGGTCGGAGTGCCCCCGCCGACGAACACCGTCCGCACCGGCCGCGGGTCGTCGCCGAGGACCTTGCGGGCGAGGCGGACCTCGTCCGCCAGGGTCTCTGCGTAGTTGTCGCGGGAGGCGAGCACTCCCCCCGAACCGCGCAGCTCGGTGGCCGTGTAGGTGTTGAAGTCGCAGTAGCCGCAGCGCGTCGCGCAGTACGGCACGTGCAGGTAGAAGGCCAGCGGCCGGGCTTCGGCGCCGTGGAGGGCGGACGCGGGCAGCGCGCCGTCCTCGGGCATGGGCTCGCCGTCAGGCAGTACGGAAGGCATGCCCCCATTGTCCGTCACCCGGCAGGTCGCCCCGCCTGGAGCACCAGCAGCGCCAGATCGTCCCCGGGCGGCGTCGGCGCGAACGCGTGCACCGCGGCCCTGATCCGTTCGGCCACGCCCTGCGCCGTGAGCCCGGCGCATCCGGACAGGACGGCCGCGAGACCGTCCTCGTCGTCGAACATCCGCGATCCCGAGCGCCGCTCGGTCACCCCGTCGGTGACGCACAGCAGCGTGTCACCGGGCTCCAGATCGAACGTGTGGCTCTGGTACGCGACGTCGTCGACGACCCCGAGCAGCACCTGCGGCTCGGCGAGGGCCCGTACGGTGCCGTCGGGCCGCAGCAGCAGGGGCAGCGGGTGCCCGGCGCTCGCCAGGGTGCAGCGGGCGCCGCCGTCGCCGGACGGTGACGGCACGACCTGGCCGTACAGCAGCGACAGGAAGCGCGCGTGCTGCCCGTCCGGGAGGCCCGGCCCGTGCCCGCCGGTGACGATCAGGGCCGCCGCCTCCGCCGCCTCCATGGCGTCGTCGAGGAGGAGGCCGTTGAGCCGGTCGAGGACCTGGCCGACCTCGTAACCCTCGCGGGCGAGCAACCGCAGCCAGGGCCTGGCGAGACCGGTGACGACGGCGGCCTCCGGCCCGCTGCCCTGGACGTCACCGAGCATGAAGCACCAGCGGCCGCCGGACCCGGCGGGGAAGACGTCGTAGAAGTCGCCGCCGGCGACACCGTCGTCACTGGGCTCGTAGACCAGGAACGTGTCGACGCCCGGGATCTGTCCCACCCTGCTGGGCAGTAGGCCACGCTGGAGGACACGGCTGATGGTGGCCTGCCGGGTGTACCGGCGGGCGGCGCTGACGGCCAGGGCGACCCGCCGGGCGAAGTCCTCGATGAGGGCCGCCACTTCGGCGGGGACGCCCGCCGGGCCGTTCTGCGCGACGAGCAGCACGCCGAGACGGTGGCCGCCGACGCCGAGGCGGTAGGCCAGGGCGGTGGCCGGTTCCTCGTCGGGGGGAAGGGGCCCGGCCGGCTCCTGGGTGCCGGTGCCGGCGGGCGGCCCGGCCACGCCCGGGAAGGGAGTGACGGCGCCGGGGGTGGGCGGGTGCGGCACCCCGGCCGTCCCCCACCTGCGGGGGGAGTCGTGCGCCGTGGCGCCGTACGGGGGCGCGGGGTGCTCGCCGCGGGTCCCGTCCGGCCAGGCCACCGGCACCGGTCCGCCGTCCGAGGCGAGAGGGAGCAGGGGCGGCTCCTCGCCCAGGGCCTCCCGCAGCGGCCCGACTCGTGCCTCGTCGCTGTGCCACACCCCGACGAGCCTCGCCCGGGCCCCTCCTCCCCCGGTCCCGTGTCCGTGTGCCTTCGCGCCGTCCAGCCAGATCGCGCACCGGTCGGCGAGCCGCGGCACCAGCAGCTGGCCCGCCAGCGCGGCGACCATGTCCTCGTCCAGTTGCCCGGCGAGCAGGTCGGACGCCTCGGCGAGGAACGCGGGCGCCCCGCGGCTCACCCACTCCAGGTCGTCACGCCCGCGTCCTGGCACGGACGCCTCCGTCCCGTCCGGGCCCCGGCGGGCGGGCGGTGCCGCGTACGCGGCGGCGGGCGGGCGGACGTCACGGCCGTCGAGCGGCAGGCGGGCCCAGACGGTCTTCAGCGCGGCGTGGAAGGTGATGCCCCAGCGTTCCGCGAGCGAGGCGACGAGCTGGAGGCCACGGCCGTAGTCCGCGGTCCCTGCTTCGTCGGCGCTGTGCGGCCCGCCGGTGACGGCGCTGGCGGGGTGGTGGTCGGAGACCTCGACCACCAGCGCGGCCGGTTCCTCGTGCGTGGCCTCCTCGAACCGGCAGAGCAGTTCCGCCGCGGTGCCGGCGTGCACGACGGCGTTGGTGACGAGCTCGCTGACGACGACGGCCGCGTCGTCGGCCAGCCGGTCGGCGCAGGAGCCGCCGGACAGGAGACCGAGAGCCGTCCACCCGTCGACGGCGTCACGCACGAAACGGCGTGCCCCGGCCGGGGCCAGGAGGTTGCCGGGCAGGCTGGTGCGCGCGACCAGCCTGGGGTCGAACCGTGCCGGCCACACGGGAGTCGAAGAGTTGCCGGTCTCGCGCTGCATCGGAATGGACCCCACCTGCGGCTCCTGGTCGGTGCTGGCGTGCGCCGCTTATGACACCGACAGAGTGACAGACAGAGGGGGCTCATAAGCACCGAGTCACCGAACTAAGGGGAAGGAAACCGGCAGGAAGGCGTAAAGAGCACACACGCATGCGGCGGAACGGCCGTCGGTACGGCACCGTTCCGCCGCTGTGCGTGCGGGGTCACGCCTCGCGGGAACCGGCGTACATGTCCTCGATCAGGTCCTTGTACTCGCGCTCCACGACCGGGCGCTTCAGCTTGAGGCTGGGCGTCAGTTCGCCGTGCTCGATGTCCAGGTCGCGCGGGAGCAGCCGGAACTTCTTGATGGTCTGCCAGCGCTGGAGCCCCTCATTGAGGCGCCGCACATAGCCCTCGATGAGCTGCTCGGCCTGCGGGGAGGCGACGACCTCGGCGTAGCTCTTGCCGCCCAGGCCGTTCTCCTCGGCCCAGCCGAGGATCGTCGGCTCGTCCAGGGCGATCAGCGCGGTGCAGAAGTTACGGTCCGCGCCGTGCACCAGGATGTTGGACACGAACGGGCACACCGCCTTGAACTGGCCCTCGACCTCGGCGGGCGCGATGTACTTGCCGCCGGACGTCTTGATCAGGTCCTTCTTGCGGTCCGTGATCCGCAGGTAGCCGTCGGCGGACAGCTCGCCGATGTCGCCGGTGTGGAACCAGCCGTCGGCCTCGAGGACCTCGGCGGTCTTCTCGGGCAGGTTGTGGTAGCCCTCCATGATCCCGGGGCCGCGGAGCAGGATCTCGCCGTCGTCGGCGATGCGCACCTCGCAGCCGGGCAGCGGCTTGCCGACCGTGCCGGTGCGGTAGGCCTCGCCGGGGTTGACGAAGGAGGCGGCGCTCGACTCCGTCAGACCGTAGCCCTCGAGGATGTGGATGCCGGCGCCGGCGAAGAAGTAGCCGATGTCGGGGGCGAGCGCGGCGGAACCGGAGACGGCGGCGCGCAGCCGTCCGCCGAACGCCTCGCGCAGCTTGGAGTAGACGAGCGCGTCGGCGACCTTGTGCTTGGCGTTCAGGCCGAAGGGGGCTGTCGCGTTACCGGTGCGGCGGAAGTTGTCCTGCGTGACCTTCGCGTACTCGCGGGCGACTCCCGCGGCCCACTGGAAGATCTTGTACTTGGCGCCGCCGCCGGCGCGCGCCTTGGCCGCGACCCCGTTGTAGACCTTCTCGAAGATACGGGGAACGGCCGCCATGTAGGTCGGCTGGACGACCGGAAGGTTCTCGATGATCTTGTCGACGCGGCCGTCGACCGCCGTGACATGGCCGACCTCGATCTGCCCCGAGGTCAGCACCTTGCCGAAGACGTGGGCGAGCGGCAGCCAGAGGTACTGCACGTCGTCCTTGGTGACCAGGCCGGTCGCGGCGATGGCCTTCGCCATGTAGGACCAGTTGTCGTGCGGCAGGCGCACACCCTTGGGGCGGCCCGTGGTGCCCGAGGTGTAGATGAGCGTCGCCAGCTGGTCGGCGGTGATCGCCGCGACCCGCTCCTTGACCGCGTCCGGGTTCTTGGCGAGGTACTTCGCGCCGCGCGCCTCGAGGTCGGCCAGGGTGAGGACCCAGCCCTCCGGCTCGGAGCTTTCCGGCTCGACGCCGGTCGGGTCGATGACGACGACGTGCTTCAGCTCGGGCAGTTCGGTGCGCTTCTCCCGCGCCTTGGCCAGCTGGGCGGCGTCCTCGGCGATCAGCACCCGGCTGGAGGAGTCGGCGAGGATGTACGCCGACTCCTCGGCGTTGGTGGACGGGTAGATCGTGGTGGTGGCGCCGCCCGCGCACATCACGCCGAGGTCGGCGAGGATCCACTCGACCCGGGTGGAGGAGGCGAGCGCGACCCGCTCCTCCGCGTTCACGCCCAGGTCGATCAGTCCGGCCGCGACGGCGTAGACCCGCTCGGCGGCCTGGCCCCAGCTCAGGGACTTCCAGTCGTCGGGGCCCGAGCCCGCGGCGGGGGGCACCGGATACCGGTATGCCTCGCCGTCCGGCGTGGCTGCCACGCGCTCGGTGAAGAGGGTCGCCACCGAAGGCGGCCGGTTCTCGATCAGGGTCTGGGTTTCGCTCACGACGTCCTCCGGGCCTGCGGCAACACTGCACAACTGGCTGGTTGTTTAACTGGCGAGTAACCATCGAGCCGTGCTCAGGGTAAAGCCCGCAGGACCGGCGCGTAAGTGCCTGCGGGCTGCCGCTTGATAACGAACGGAGCGCAGGTCCACCGGGTGGCGGAACGGATCGATGCACAAGGCACCTATATTCCGCGACGGTTCCGGAC